>SXQR01000066.1 GCA_005792865.1 Flavobacterium sp.
ATCGCGCCAGTTTTGTCCCACGAATTTCGCCGCGAGCGCGCTGCCCAGGAATTTTCCGGCGACGGCCACGACAATGATGAGGCCAGTGATCTTGAGCAGATAGGGATCGTTGATAAGGCCGATCTGTGTCCGCAGGCCCGTAAACACAAAGAACAGCGGCAACAAGAGGATGACCGATACATCCTCGACCTTCTCAATGATGATGCTTCGGAACCTCGTATTCTCGGGCATGATCGCGCCGGCCATGAACGCCCCGAAAAGCGCGTGGATGCCGATGACTTCGGTGGCGTATGCCGAAATGATGAGCGTCAGCAGGAAAATCGCAACAACGGGCTTGGACAGGCTTTCGCGCGAATATTTCAGGTCACCGACGCGCTTCAGGAACGGCCGCACCACCTTGAGCATCAGGATGACGTAGGCAACGGCAAGCAAAATGATGTAGAGGGAACTGTCAAAACTGCCGGCTTTGACAATCGCGATCACGGCCGCCAGGAGGCACCAGGCGGTGATATCGTCGGCGGCGGCGCAAGTGATGACCACCATTCCCAAATAGGTCTTATGGATGCCGCGCTCCTGGACAATCCGCGCCAGGACCGGGAAGGCGGTAATGCTCATGGCAATGCCGCAAAACAGGGCGAAGGACGTAAAATCGACGTTGGCGGGGGCAAACTCCTCGTAGATGAAAAAGGCAAGCGCCGTACCCAGCGTAAAGGGAATGATGATGCTGGCATGACTGATGACAACCGCGTCGTTCGCCTTGTTCTTGAGCGCATTGAGGTCCAGCTCCATCCCGATCACGAACATGAAAAGGATGAGCCCTATCTGGCTGAGGAACTGCAGGTTGCCCAACGACTCGACCGGAAACAGCAGCGCGGAATATTCGGGGAAGTAGAGGCCGAGCAATGACGGGCCGAGCACGATTCCGGCAATCATCTCACCGATTACCGTGGGCTGCCCGATCTTGCGGAATATCCATCCGAAGAAACGCGCCACGAAAATGATCGCGATGATCTGGGCCAGCAGGATCGCGAGCGGATGCGCTAGGTTGTGCTGCATCGACTCCACAAACTGTCCATACTGCGAGGCGCCCTGGGACGGCCTGATGATTTCGCGGCCAGCCTCGAGATGGGTTCCCTGCTTGATCAGAAAGTAGATCAGTACCGAAAATCCGCCGGTAACGACAATATAAAAAAGGGAATTCTTGAGGTTCCTCATCAGGTTGAAGGGAGTTGTTTGGCGTCCCAAATATAGGAATTCCCCAAAAAGATTTCCGGCTTAACCCAAATTTAAAGCACCCGCAAATATGGGTAAATTTGGCATTTCCAGTCCCTGAATTTCCCCGCCGTTTCGCTACCTTTGCACGCGTTTAAAAAGCAGTATGGTCAAGTGGTTCAGCCTTGGATTCTGGTCGCTCATCGCCAGGATCGTACTCCGTAACAGGACCGCGATGCTCGTTGGCATCGGGGTTGTGACGGTACTGCTCGCGCTGCAGTGGAAAAACATCCGCTTCACCTATACCGAAGCGAACCTGCTACCCAAGGACAATCCGGTTAATATTGATTACGACGCATTCCTGGAGCGGTTTGGCGAGGAAGGCAACCTGATCGTCATCGGCGCCAAGGATCCCAAACTTTTCACCCCCGAAGCCTTTGCGGCCTGGACCCGGATGATGAAGGCCATCAAGTCGGCGCCCGAGGTGGACCTCGCGATCTCCATAGAAGACCTCAAGGTCCTGTCAAAAAACGATTCGCTCGCAAGATTTGAACTGGAGTCCTTCCTGCCCGAAGGCAACCTGACAAAGACCCAACTCGATTCGGCGCGGGCGCGGCTTTTCAATGATCTGCCGTTTTACCGCGGGCTCTTGTACAATGCGCAGTCCGGAACGATCCGCAGCGCGGTCTATCTCAAAAAAGAAATCGTCAACACGCCGGCGCGCAAGGATTTTGTGGTGGAAAAACTGGTGCCGCTAATCGAGGAATACGAATCCCAAACCGGGATCGACCTTCGCGTATCGGGCATGCCGTATATCCGCACGCTGAACGCCGAAACTATCCTGGACGAGATCGGGATCTTCATCGGGGCGGCGCTTTTGGTGACCTCACTACTTTTCTTCTTCTTCTTTCGAAGCTTTCGCGCGACCATGATCGCCCTGGGAATCGTGATCATCGGCGTGATGTGGTCTTTTGGCGTGCTTGGACTGCTGCGCTACGAGATTACCATCCTGACGGCGCTCGTACCGTCGCTGATCATCGTCATCGGCGTCCCCAATTGCATCTTCCTCACCAACAAATACCATCAGGAATACAAGGTGCACCGCAACAAGGTCAAGGCCCTGCAGCGCGTGACCACCAAAGTCGGGATGGCGATGCTGATGACCAACCTCACGACCGCCATCGGGTTTGCAACCTTCGTATCGTCAAATAACGTCCTGCTGATCGAATTCGGGGTGGTGACCTCGATCAACATCCTGGCGCTTTTCGTGCTTTCCATGATCGTGATTCCCGTCGTGCACAGCTATATCCCGCCACCCACGGACCGCCACATCCGGCATCTGGAACGCGGATCGGTGCAGGGATTCATGACCTGGGTGCTCGATACGGTCAAATACAACCGGTTCTCGATTTACGTGGTGGCCGTTTCGTTGCTGGTGATTTCAATCATCGGGATCTATGAAATGCGGATTTCAGGCAGCCTTATTGAGGACATGCCAAAAAACACCGGGTTCTTTAGGGATATTGAGTTTTTCGAGGAGGAATTTGACGGCGTCATGCCGCTTGAGATCATGATCGACACCAAGCGCAAACGCGGCGTCATGAAGCTCTCCACGCTCAACCGGATGGAGGAACTCGAGGAAACCATTGCCGACATACCGCAGCTTTCGGCGCCGGTATCGATTGTCAGCCTGGTGAAGTATTCCAAGCAGGCGTATTACAACGGCAATCCCGAATATTACCAGCTTCCCACCGCGCAGGAGCAAAATTTCATCCTTTCATACGCCAAAAAGGCCGCTGAGGGTCGCGGTGACCTGATGAAGAGTTATGTCGATTCGACGGGCAGGTATGCGCGCATCACCACTTTCATGCGTGACAAGACCGGCCAGGACGTGGCCATCATCGAGCAAAAACTCCGTGAAAAGGCCGACAAGCTGTTTCCGCCGGACCGCTTCACCGTGACCATTACCGGCAAGCCGCTCGTGTTCCAAAAGGGCACGGGTTACCTGCTTGACAACCTGCTTTCCTCGCTCGTATTTGCGGTCTTTTTGACATCGTTGCTGGTCGCGTTCATGTTCAGGTCGGTGAAGATGGTCCTGGTTTCCCTGATCCCGAACATGCTTCCGTTGATGTTGACTGCGGGCATCATGGGCTTTTTGGACATTCCGCTCAAGCCGTCCACGATATTGGTGTTTGGCATCGCCTTCGGGCTATCGGTGGACGACACGATCCGATTCCTGGCGCAATACCGGGAAGAACTCAAAAAGAACAATTGGCGGATCCGCAAGTCGGTCTATGCGACCTTTAGCGAAGCCGGGCTCAGCATGTTCTACACCTCGATCGTGCTCTTTTTTGGGTTTTCGGTCTTTATGCTTTCAAGTTTTGGCGGGACTATTGCCCTGGGCGGACTGGTCTCGATCACACTTTTCTTTGGAATGCTTTCAAACCTCATGCTCCTCCCCGCGCTGGTGCTTACGCTCAACAAGACCCTTGCAAACAAGCAGGAATTCATCGAACCCAAGATCGACATCATCGAGCACAGCGATGAGGAGATTGACAGGATCGAGGAGAAATGAGGAAATGTGCCAATGAGGAAATGAGGAAATGAAAAAGCGAACGATTGATGCGAATCTGATAATCTATAGAATTTCCTAATTTCCTAATTTCCTAATTTCCTAATTTCCTAATTTCCTAATTTCCTAATTAAAAAATTATCTTTGCCTCCGCAAATCTTCCACTATGAAACACAGGGTTAAGGACCTGCTGGGCGCCAGTTCGCCGATGCAGGACGTCAGGGTAAGCGGCTGGGTCCGCACATTCCGCAACAGCCAGTTCGTGGCGCTCAATGACGGTTCCACGATCAATAATATCCAGTGCGTGGTCGATTTTGAAAACACGCCGGAGGAAACGCTGAAGCGCATCACTACGGGAGCAGCGCTTGCGATCACGGGTGACCTTGTCGAGAGCCAGGGTGCGGGACAAAAATTTGAGATCCAGGTGAAGTCATTGGAAATCCTGGGCGATTCGGATGCCGAGAAGTTCCCGATGCAGCCCAAAAAACATTCATTGGAATTCCTTCGCGAAAACGCTCATTTGCGCGTGCGGACCAATGCTTTTGGCGCGATCATGCGCGTGCGTTCGGCGCTGGCGTTTGCGATCCACCAATATTTCCGGGAAAAGGGATTTGTCTATGTACACACGCCGGTGATCACGGGTGCCGATGCCGAGGGCGCGGGCGAGATGTTCCAGGTGACTTCGATGCCGCTGGACAACCTGCCTAAAAACGACCAGGGAAACATTGATTACAAACAGGATTTCTTCGGGAAGCATACCAACCTGACCGTTTCGGGACAGCTTTACGGCGAGGCGTTTGCCATGGCG
>SXQR01000067.1 GCA_005792865.1 Flavobacterium sp.
ATTTGGGCAAAGTGAAGGAGAAAATGCCCAGTGCGACTGCGGCCACGCCTGCAATGAGGAATTGGTCGGTGCTGGCCTTGGAACCCGAGATATTGGTGATCCACATCGCCGCAATGAATCCAATCGTACCCCAAACCCGGATGGGCGGGAACACCTTGACCACGTCGTATTGCTCCCGTTTGAGGATGGTATAGGCGATTGAATTTGAAAGGGAAATCGTGGGCATATAGAAGATCATCGCGGCGAAGATCACGTAATAAAGCGTATCGGCATCGGTGACCTGCGGGACATAGAAAAGCACCAGGCCATAGAGGATGTGGAGCGCGCCGTAGAGTTTTTCGGCGTCTACCCATTTATCGGCGATGATGCCCGTGATGGCAGGCATGAACAGCGAGGACAGCGCCAATGTTGAAAAGATCGCCCCGAATTTGGCTCCGGCATTCTCTGTGGCCGCCATTGGGCTGTTGAAGAAATACGTGGCAATGGTAATGAGCCAGGCCCCCCAGACAAAAAACTGGAAGAAGCTCATGATGGTCAGCCTGAATTTGATTCCCATGGAATTGTTTTTGCGTAAAACTAATTATTTAATTCAATTGGGCAACTCCGCTCCGGCTTCCAGCGCGAGGCCGGCCACAAGGTTGAACTGCTCCTCGCGCGTGAGGTGGGAATTGTCGATCTCCACGGCATCGTGTGCGCGGCACAGCGGTGAATCTTCCCGGTGGGTGTCGATGAAATCCCGCTCCTGGACATTTTTCAGGACCTGTTCATAGGAAACTTCCTGGCCTTTCGCGGTAAGTTCCTCGAAGCGGCGTTGCGCCCGTACATCGGCGGCGGCGGTCATGTAAATTTTGAGTTCGGCATCCGGAAAGACAACGGTACCGATGTCGCGTCCGTCCATGACGATGCCCTTGCCGCGGCCCATCAGCTTTTGCTGCTCCACGAGCTTGTGGCGCACCTCGGACACCTCGGCTACCCGGCTCACCAGGGAGGAGACCTCGAGTGAACGTATCTGCTCCTCGACGTGCTCGCCGTTCAGGTACATTTCGCCAAAACCCGCACTGGGATTGTATTTGAATTCAAGTGTGATCGAAGGAAGGCTCAAGAGCAGCGTCTCGCGGTCAAAATACTCGTGGTTGATGTAACCGTGCTGCATGGCAAACAGCGTCACCGCGCGGTACATGGCACCGGTATCGACGTAAACATAGCCCAGGTGAGCCGCAAGTTCCTTGGCAAGCGTGCTCTTTCCAGTCGAGGAAAACCCGTCTATGGCGATGGTGATCTTTTTCAAATCATTGAAGGTTGATGGTCAGGCCAAACAAGCTTGTATTGGCCGCAAGCGTATAACGCGAGTACGAATAATTGAATTTGAGTTTCCCCACGCGCAACCCGAATCCTGCCGAAACGCCCGAAAAATTGCGGTGTTCCACAAGCCTGAGTTCCTCGCCGCGGCGAAAGTTGTAACCCAGCCTGATGTTGAATCCCTTTGTAGGGAAGAGTTCGGCTCCGAGCACAACGTGCCGCAACGCATTGTTGAATACCGATACTTCTTCCTCCTTGGTGCCGCCGTCGATGGTGCCTTCGGCGCGCGCGGGATTGGAGAACGCCAGGTTCCACTGTTGGAGGTTTTCCAGGGTCAGGTGCCACCGTATCGGCACGTTTTCAAGCTGTTGGGAAACACCGGCGATGATCTCAAGCGGAAGTTTTTCGGTTGTGCCCGCGTAGGTTGAGAACTGCGTACCGATGTTGCGTACCGCAAGCGCGATGTTGAGCCCGTTGTCTTCCTTGACGTAGATCGCCCCGATATCGAGGGCGCCGCCAAAGGAATTGTAGCTTTCCAGCGTTGACGAGATCATTTTGAGGTTGGCGCCAACGCGGATTTTGGTATCCGGTATTTGGTAGGCGTATCCCACCGATACGGCGATTTCGCTTCCCGTAAATTCAGAGGTCAGGTCACCATTTTCGTCCCGTCCCTCGAACTTTCCATAGTTGACATAATTGACGCCGGCGTGAAAGGTTTGGGTACGCCTGTCATAATTGTACGCGTACGCCGCCGTGCCATAACTTACCTCGCCGTAATACGAACCGTAGTTCAGCGCAAGATGGTTGTCCATCTCGGGGTTGATCGTGGCCGGGTTGAAGTGGCCCGAGTTCACGTCATTGTCAAAAATCGTGATGTTTTTACCTCCAAGTGCAGCCTGCCGGGGCGAAGTGACCAGGTTGAGGAATTGGTAAACATATTTTCCGCCGATTTGCGCAACGGAGGCCAGCGGGACCAGGAATAGGCACAATAGGAATTTTTTACGCATAGTGGCATGTTTACCCAAGTGCGAAGATAGAAAATTTAGCTGTCTGCTGTCAGCTATCAGCTTTCAGTTTTCAAAAAGTTGTCATCTGAAGTATGCAGTCATTAACGGTCCGTGTCAGTACTTCATCGCCGTCAGCCGCAGTTTGATTGCGGTCAGCCCGTTTGACTGTAATTACCCTAACCACCAGCTCCCAGCCACGGGCGACTAGCCACTGACCACGACATTTACTACGCTATCGCTCCGTACAGTTCGGCTTCGCCTCGGGTCATCAGGCGACACGGGACATTCGTCAACTGAGCACCTTCGCATTCTTGACCTTCTCATTGGTGAGCGCGTATTTTATCACCTCGCTCATCTCGGTCACATAATGGAACTTCATGCCCTCCAGGTATTCGTTGTTGATCTCGTCGATGTCCTTGCGGTTCTCCTTGCTCATGATGATTTCGGTAATTCCGGCGCGTTTGGCGGCGAGTATCTTTTCCTTGATCCCGCCCACGGGCAGCACCTTGCCACGCAGCGTGATCTCCCCCGTCATGGCCAGGTGCTTCTTGACCTTGCGTTGCGTGAGCAGTGACACCAGCGAAGTCAGCATCGCAATGCCGGCGCTCGGTCCGTCCTTAGGGGTTGCCCCCTCCGGAATGTGGATGTGGATGTTGTATTTGGGAATGATTTCAGGATCTACACCCACCAGGTCGTAATTCGCCTTGATGTACTCAAGGGCGATGGTAGCCGATTCCTTCATCACCGTCCCTAAGTTGCCGGTAAGGGTCATGACGCCCTTGCCTTTTGAGATCAGCGACTCGATAAAGAGGATGTCTCCGCCCACCGTGGTCCAGGCGAGCCCCGTCACTACGCCGGCTACATCGTTGCTTTCATACTTGTCGCGTTCGAGCCGTGGCACCCCAAGGGCGGTTATGATGTCCTCGTCGGTGACTTTCTTGTTGTACTCCTCTTCCATCGCAATGGATTTCGCGGCGTTGCGGATGAGTTGCGCGAGTTTCGCCTCGAGACCCCGTACCCCGCTTTCACGCGTATAGCCTTCGACAATCTTTTCGAGCTGCTTCTTGGATACCGACAACTGTTTGGACGTCATCCCGTGTTCCCTGAGTTGCTTGGGAAACAGGTGCTGGCGCGCGATCTCCACTTTTTCCTCGATCGTATAGCCTGACATCTTGATTACCTCCATCCTGTCACGCAGCGCGGGCTGGATGGCCGCCATGTTATTTGACGTGGCGATGAACATCACCTTTGACAGATCGAATCCCATTTCAAGGAAATTGTCGTAAAAATCGCCGTTCTGTTCCGGATCGAGGACCTCAAGCAGTGCCGATGAGGGGTCGCCCTGGTTGCTGCTGGAGAGCTTGTCGATTTCATCCAGTACGAATACCGGGTTTGCAGTGCCAGCCTTCTTCAGGCTTTGGATGATGCGCCCCGGCATGGCCCCGATGTAGGTCTTGCGGTGACCGCGGATCTCGGCCTCGTCCCGAAGCCCTCCAAGGGAAATGCGAACATATTCGCGACCCAATGCCTCGGCGACCGATCGACCGATCGAGGTCTTCCCGACGCCCGGAGGCCCGGTCAGGCAGATGATGGGCGAACGCATGTCGTTGCGCAGCTTGAGCACGGCAAGGTATTCTATCATGCGCTTCTTCACATCCTCGAGGCCAAAGTGGTCACGATCAAGGATTTTCTGGGCGCGTTTGAGGTCAAAATTGTCTTTGGAATATTCGCCCCACGGAAGTTCAAGAAGCAATTCCAGATAATTTCGTTGGATGCCAAAATCCGGTGCCTGCGGGTTCATCCGCTGCATCTTCAATAACTCCTTGTCAAACTGCTTGCGGGTCTTGTCATCCCACTTCTTGAGCGCGGCCTTCTTGCGCATTTCCTCCATTTCCTCGTCATGCGAGACACCGCCCAGTTCTTCCTGGATGGTCTTCATTTGCTGGTGGAGGAAATATTCGCGCTGCTGCTGGTCAAGGTCAAAGCGCACCTTGCTCTGGATATCGTTCTTGAGTTCGAGCTTCTGCAGCTCGACGTTCATGAACCGAAGGGTCTCAAGCGCGCGTTCCTTTAACGTGTTCATGGAAAGCAGGCCCTGCTTTTCGGCCACCGAAAGGTTCATGTTGGAAGAGACGAAATTGATCAGGAACGATTGGCTCTCGATGTTGCGGATGGCGAAGGTCGCCTCGGTCGGGATATTCGGGCTTTCCTTGATGATCTGGATCGCCAGTTCCTTGATGGAATCGATGATGGCGAGG
>SXQR01000068.1 GCA_005792865.1 Flavobacterium sp.
GAAAAACTTGAGACCAAGACCTCACACCTGAAACACAAGAAGGCAGAGCTCGAGGACATCATGGCCGAGACCGCAAAGGAGGAAACGTTCCTGAGCGAGAAATCGGCCGAATACCGCGCCATGATCGAGGACAGGCTTTTGGCCGCCTACGACCGCATCCGCAACAGCGTCCGCAACGGGCTTGCAGTCGTGTCAATCGAGCGTGGGGCATCGGCAGGATCTTTCTTTACCAGTCCGCCGCAAACGCAGGTGGAGATCGCCGCGCGCAAGAAAATCATCACCGACGAACATTCAGGCCGAATCCTGGTGGACTCGTCACTTGCCGAGGAGGAAAGGGAAAAAATGGAGCAGTTGTTCTCGACAATCTAAATACAGGTCCCGCACGGGGCCTTTTTTTATGGGCGTACGCAAGTTCATCATGGTCAAATCGGTGGGGATGTACATCAACCTGCTGGGTTTGGTGCAGCCCAAACGTGCGGCCAGGCTTGCCTACCGGTTTTTTAGCGAGCCGCGCAACGGCAGGCTGCACCCGCATGCGCTTCCGGAGGTCCTGAACAAGGCGGTACGCGAGACCCTGCGCCAACAGGAAGGTGAATTCCTCAGCTATACCTGGCCGGGCGGACCCACCACTTCGCTACTGGTTCACGGATGGGAAAGCAATGCTTCGCGATGGGAGCGGATGCTGCCGCACCTTCTCGAGGCCGGGCATACCGTCGTGGCGATAGACGGCCCTGCGCACGGCCTGAGCCATGGCCGGGAATTCAATGTGCCTGCCTACGCCGAACTGATCGAGGCCGCGGTCCGGAAGTACCGTCCCCAATTTTTGATCGGGCACTCGATGGGCGGTTCTGCCTGCGTTTACCACCAATACAAATACGGCGCTGGCGGCCTGCAAAAGATGATCCTGCTGGGTGCGCCGTCGGACCTTTCCATCCTGATCGGCAATTATGCGAAGATGCTCAGCCTGAATGCGCGCGTGGTCAGGCAGTTGGGCCTGTACTTTGTGGAGCGGTTCTCGATAGTCCCCGAGGATTTTTCCGGCGGCAGGTTCGCCGAGGGATTCGAATTGCCCGTAATCATCGCGCATGACATCGAGGACAAGGTCGTTGCATTTGACGAAAGCCGCAAGATCGCAACCTCCTGGCGGGGCGCGACCTTCATCGAGACCCGGGGCCTTGGGCACAGCATGCACGACGAGGCGCTTTACCGAAGACTGGTGGCGCATCTGTCGGAATAAAAAAACCGGAGCGATTGCCCCGGCCTTTCCTAACTAACTATTCCCAAAAAACACTTTAAGATTTAACGATCCTGAGAACCTCGGTGGCTTGTGCCGAGTGGACCCTGAGCAGGTAAACCCCTGCCTGCAGTCCCGAGAGGTCGACCGAATCGGATTGCGACGCGATCTGCGCCGTGCGGACGGTCTTGCCCGCAATGTCACTCAATTCCAGCGTCACGGCGCCCTGGATGGAATCGGGAAACCGGATGCTCAGCCGGTCAAAAACGGGATTGGGGTACGCCGCGAAAACGCCGCCCTGTGCCGACGGCGTGTCCAGCACCGTGTTGTCAATAATGTAGCCGAGGCTGGCATCTTCGAGCGAAGTCTGCAGGATCGGGTAAAAAGGATTGACGTTGAACCAGGCGTAATTGGTATTGCCCTCGATCACGACCTTCTGCCGCACGACATTGTTGAAAGTCCCGAATGGCATGATCAGCGTCCCGTAGGCATCGTAGGTCACGGTTTGCGAGACCGGCGCGGCATCGGTCGTGCGCTGGAAGGTGTCGTTGAAGACGGTTCCATAGGTATATGGAAAGGTGACATAAGTTCGCGGATTCGGGCGGTAGTCCTCACCCACTTCGCCTTCATAACCCAGCGAATAGATCTCAAAGATCGACGGGGTCAGGCTGTGGTAGAAGTACATGGTCGCATCGGCAAACGCGCTGACCATCGTGTAGCAATAATTCGCCTGAGGGAATTCGGCGGCGAAGGGCGAGGTCGACGCGTTGATGGCCTGTTGGGCGCCAAGCAACATTCCGTCGCCGATGTTTGAAAAGTCCCAGGTTTGATTGGCTCCCGCAGGACCGGGCGAAAAATTGGAAGGGACCTCGGTGTAATAGAGTTCGGCCTCAAAGTTCGGCGCCACGTGCGAAGGTTGGACAACGGGTTGTGCCGACGCGCAAAACCCCAGCATCGCGAAGGATGCGATTGCGATTGATTTCATGATTTGGTTATTTTGATTGATGATGATTGGCAGTAAGTAGAACCAGGACAGCGTTTGTTACAGCGGAGGTAAAAAAAATTTCTTGACGGCATGTTTACGGTTCACGTTTTACCGTTTAGACAACTGACGACTGATGACTGACGACTGACAACTTTCTTGCGACTAGTGGCTGGCGGCTGGCGGCTTGAAAGTAATTCCATTCAACCGGGTTGACCGCAATCAAGCTGACGGCTCACAACTGATAGCTGACGGCTCACAACTGACGACTGATGACTGACTACTGACAACTTTTTTGTAGCTGGTGGCTTAAAAGTAATTCCATTCAACCGGGATGACCGCAATCAAGCTGACAGCTGACACCTTATGAGTATCTTTGCCCCATGGAACTCAAACGCATCAACAAATTCCTCGGGGAAACGGGCTACTGCTCCAGGCGCGAAGCCGATGCCCTTGTGGCGGCCGGGCGCGTGTCGATCAATGGCAGGCCCGCCGAAATGGGTTCGAAGGTGACGCACGATGACGAGATCAGGGTGGACGGCAAACTCATCGCCGAAAGGCACGGCAAGCCGGTTTACCTTGCGCTCAACAAGCCCGTGGGGATCGAATGCACCACCAACCAGAAGGTGCGCGGGAACATTGTGGATTTTGTCAATTATCCAAAACGCGTCTTCCCCATCGGCCGCCTCGACAAAAACAGCGAGGGTCTTATTTTCCTCACCGACGACGGCGAGATCGTCAACAAGATCCTGCGGGCACGCAACAACCACGAGAAGGAATATCTGGTGACCGTGGACAAACCCGTATCGGAACGGTTCATCAAGAAAATGGCGTCGGGCGTGCCAATTCTGGGAACCGTCACCCGCGAGTGCGAAGTCGAGGCCACGGGGAAATTTTCCTTCCGCATCGTGC
>SXQR01000069.1 GCA_005792865.1 Flavobacterium sp.
GAAATCGACGATCACCGCAAACCTCGCGGTATCTTTGGCAAAGATGGGCTTTAGCGTGGGCGTTCTCGATGCCGATGTGTACGGGCCGTCGATGCCCATCATGTTCGATGTGGAAAACGAGAAGCCGGTGTCGGTGCAGGTGGACGGGAAATCCAAGATGAAGCCCATCGAGAGTTACGAGATCAAACTCCTCTCCATAGGCTTTTTTACCTCGACCGGACAGGCTGTCATATGGCGCGGGCCAATGGCTTCCAAGGCATTGAACCAAATGATCTTTGATGCCGATTGGGGCAATCTGGATTTCCTATTGATAGACCTGCCGCCGGGAACGGGTGACATCCACCTTTCCATCATGCAGGCACTTCCCATCACCGGGGCGGTCGTTGTGAGCACGCCGCAGGCCGTCGCATTGGCCGATGCCAGGAAAGGTGTGGGCATGTTCCTATCCGACAGCATCAAGGTCCCGGTATTGGGGATCATTGAAAACATGGCTTATTTCACGCCGGAGGAACTTCCGGAAAACAAATATTACATTTTTGGCCGTCACGGCGCCCGCGATTTGGCTCAGGACCTGGACGTGCCCTTTTTGGGAGAGGTTCCCATTGTCCAGTCCATCCGTGAAGCGGGAGACTTTGGCAGGCCGGCAGCATTGCAGGAAGGCACTGCCCTGGAAACCGTGTTCAACGACATCGCCAGCCGTGTCGCGGGCGAAGTGGTACGGAGAAACGAAAGTCTCCCGCCAACCGAGGCGATCAGGATCACGACGATGGCGGGTTGCTCTGCGGTTAAGAAATAAGCCAGAAAACACAAGCTATGACAACAGAAGAATTAATGCAAAATGTCGAAAAGGCGCTTGATGAGATCCGTCCTTTCCTCAACAATGACGGCGGCGACATCACCCTGGTGGGGATTGAGGACGACCGGCATGTGATGGTGCGTTTTGAGGGCGCCTGCGTGAGTTGCAGCATCAACCGCATGACGCTCAAGGCCGGAGTTGAGACCACGATCAAGAAATTTGCCCCGCAGATCGAGACCGTGACCAATGTCGCATAACCATCAATAATCAATACTACATAAACGATAACTGTTGACGAATCGGCTGATTGCTGACAAAGGTCATTTTTGCTTTGTGCCAGAATCTTCAACTTTGGACTTTCGATTTTTCACCTATATATAATGATCAAAACCGACATACTCATCATCGGCGCCGGCCCCACAGGCCTTTTCGCCGTCTTTGAAGCTGGGCTGCTCAAGCTTCGGTGCCATTTAATCGATGCACTGCCGCAAGCCGGCGGTCAGCTCGCCGAACTCTATCCGAAGAAACCCATTTTTGACATTCCGGGATTCCCGGAGGTCATGGCGGGTGAACTCGTGGACAACCTCATGGAACAGATCAAGCAGTTCGAACCCGGGTTTACACTGGGCGAACGCGCCGACCAAATTGAAAAATTAGAGGACGGGACATTTATCGTCACCACTGACAAGGGGACCAAACACCACGCAAACGCCATCGCGATCGCGGGTGGCCTGGGCAGTTTCGAGCCGCGCAAGCCGCTGATCGACAACATTGCCCAGTACGAGGACAGGGGCGTGGATTACTTTATCCGCGAACCCGAAAAATACCGCAACAAACGCGTCGTGATTGCGGGCGGTGGCGATTCGGCGCTGGACTGGAGCATCTTCCTGGCCAATGTCGCATCCGAAGTCACGCTCGTGCACCGACGGAACGAATTTCGCGGGGCGTTGGATTCGGTCGAAAAAGTCCAGGAACTCAAGAACCTTGGCAAGATTTCGCTCATTACCCCGGCAGAGGTCACCACGCTTCACGGATCGGGGAATCTTGAGGCCGTAACGCTTGAGGTCGACGGCCAACTCCAAACACTTGAAACCGACTACCTGATCCCCCTTTTCGGGCTTTCGCCAAAACTCGGTCCCATCGCGAATTGGGGCCTGGAAATCGAGAAGAACGCGATAAAGGTCAACAACGCCCTTGATTATCAAACCAATATTCCCGGGATCTACGCCATCGGGGACGTCAACACCTATCCGGGCAAATTGAAGCTCATCCTCTGCGGTTTCCACGAGGCGACCCTGATGTGCCAAAGCGTTTACCAACGTATGAACCCAGGGAAGAAGTATGTTCTCAAATACACGACCGTTTCAGGCGTCGATGGCTTTGACGGAACCAGGAAAGAAGCCGAGAAGGCGGTAGTGAAAGCCATTGATTAATTTGAAAGTTTGATGATTTGAAGATCAGGTTATATCCAACCTATTCATTTTTAAACCGAATCTTAAGCTTTCCATTTTCAGATTGCCGAATTTTCAAATTATAAACATGGACATTACCATCCACATCACCGATCGCGAGGGCGCGACACACGAGGTCCAGGCGCCCACCGACATGAGCATGAACCTGATGGAACTGGTCAAGGCATACGAACTCGCACCCGAAGGAACCATCGGTATTTGCGGCGGGATGGCCATGTGCGCATCCTGTCAGTGTTACGTTTTAAACGATGTCGCTTTGCCCGAAAGGGGAGATGACGAGGAAGCGATGCTTTCGGAGGCCTTCTTCGTGAAACCAAACAGCCGGCTCGGTTGCCAGATTGCCATCACGCCCGAAATTGACGGGCTCGCCGTTGAATTGGCGCCGGAATCCTAAACATAATCCAGTTTAAAAAAAAAGCCTCCGGGAACGGAGGCTTTTTCTATTCTGCAACAATTGTTATTTCTTGATGAACTGCAACGTGCGGTTTTCGCCGTCTTTTGCAAGTTTGATGAAGTAAACGCCCGAAGGATAGGCCGAAGTCTGGATGCTCAGGTCAGCAGCACTCGATATGTTGCGCTGGGCAACGAGTTGGCCGATGGCATTGTAAACGGCATAGCGCTCAGGATATTCGGTTCCTGTCGCGATGTTGATCACGTCCGAGGCCGGGTTTGGATAAAGTGCGATCTGCGACAACATATCGTATGCAGGTGTTGACAGGCTCGTGTTGATCCCGAATTTGGCCTGTTCGATCGTACCGAATCCGCCGCCTGCTGCGATCGTGATATCGGACGCGGTCTTGAGTAGGTAGTATCCGTTGCCATAGTCACAGCAGATACCGTCGCCATATGCGTCATTGATCGTAAAGGTGTAGCACTCGTTGTTTGCAACCGTCCAGGTCTGCGTCATGACAGCCGGAAGCGTGGTGGTGTCGGTGTAAGGGCCTCCGCTGTAAACGGTAGCACCGGCGCTGTTCTTAAGCGTCCAGGTCGTCTCGGAACCATAGATGTCGCGTTGCAACGTGAACAGGACCTGCGTCGTGTTGTATTGGCCGGCGATCGTAAAGGCCGATTGCTTGTTGCTGTTGTCGGCGTAAGGATCGGCAATTCCGTTGACGCTGGCAATCGAAACGTTCAGGACGTGCGATCCGGGCGTTGTGGTCACCGATGGCAGGTTGACATCTGCCAGTGCATTAGTGGCAAGTGAGCCGTTCCAATTGTAGGTTTGCGGAGCGCCCCCGTCAACATTATAGCTGATCACGGCCGATGTCAGGGTTGAAGTCCCCATGTTACGGAGCTGGAGCGTAGGCGCGAAACTCGTGCTGCAGCCCGTAATGTTCATG
Source organism: Flavobacterium sp. (assembly GCA_005792865.1). Taxonomy (GTDB): domain Bacteria; phylum Bacteroidota; class Bacteroidia; order Flavobacteriales; family Flavobacteriaceae; genus Flavobacterium. The sequence goes on from SXQR01000069.1 coordinate 3,609, forward strand.
TTGATCACGTTGAGCGATCCGTCGTTCTGATATACCTGGGCCACGTTGCAGGCCGTCGAGGTGGCGAGCGAAGCACGTCTTGGTGAAAACTGCATAACTGCCAACATGCGCTCCTTCTGGTTCTGGGTAAAGATGTTCATGCACGAGTCGTCCGAGTAATCCATGTAGTTCTCGACCATGTCGTTTCCAGGCGACGGGCAGGAATTGCTTCCGGTCTCGCAACCGTAGTGCTCCATCGCGGCCTGTGGTGTATCGTTACAGAAATCGTCCTCCGAACAAACGTCGCTGTCCCCCCAGATGTGGCGCAGGCCAAAGCAATGCCCGATCTCGTGCGTTGCGGTGCGTCCCTTGTCGTAATCGGCCATGTAGGTGCCCACGTTGGCCAGCGTTTTTGAACCGAAGCAGCGGTAATCGATGATGACGCCGTCGGTATTGGCGTTGCCGCCGTTGACGTTGAGGCCCGCAAGTGTGGAATTGCTGGGGAACTGCGCATAACCCAAAACCCCGTAGAGTTCGGCGCTCATGTTATTTGAAAACTGGCATACCCAGATGTTGAAATAGCGGTTGGGGTCCCATTGCGTGGAAGGCTTCAGCGTGCCCTCAACCTGCGCCGAGGTGGCCCACTGCGCAACGCCAAGGTTGACGCGGTTGATTCCGGTCGTGGCGCCGCCGTCGGGATTGGTCTGGGCCAAACAGAACTGGATTTCAACATCGGCACCAACCGGGTTGGAGTTGAAGCCGGGCGTTCCGGTCATGCGCCTGAAATCCTGATTGAGGACGGTGATCTGCGATATGACGCGTGCATCGGCAATATTTTCGCCCACACCTACGGCATCGCCATTGTGGATGACGTGCACCACGACCGGAATCGTGATGACGATTGCGGGGCTGTTGTGCCCGTTTGCCGCACGTTGCGCTTTTGCCTCGGCGATTTTTGGCGCCAGCCAGTTCTCGAATGCGGCGTTGGTAGGACGGTCAGGGAATTGCGCCTGAAGGCTGGCCTCATATTCGGCCGAAATGCAACGAACCAAACCGTTTGCAGGGTTGATCCTGCTGATGGTCTTTCCAAAAACCTTGCGCCCCTGTGGTTTTTCCTGTGAGAGCGCCGGGAGGGAAAGCAGGCCCAATGCGAGCAGGAATCCCGTAACAGTAGTTTTTCTCATTATAATTTTAAAGGTTGATTTTAAGCGCGCTAAAATAGAAATTAAGTTCAAGGCGCGTGCATGGCGGAAGAAAAATTATGATGAAGGCGCACTATTTCCCTTTTTCCCGCACCACTGCGTTGTCGATCGCCTCATCTATGGACGTGAATTCAAAGTCGAATATTGTCCTTACCTTCTCATTGGAAAGTAGTGACCGGTCGTGCAAGGCGTGCGAGTCATGTCGCGAAAGCCTTCTTTTACCACCGATGAGCTTAGTTTTCAGCCAATCAAGCCGCCAGAAGATACCGGTGAGGAAGGGGCTCGCGTAAATTTCCGGCTCCTTCCTGCCCAGTCGCCGTGCGATCCGGGATAGCGCTTGACCGTATTCCATATTTTCGGCAATGGCGATGAACCGCTCACCGGAGATGTCGCTTTGCATGGATTCGTGCGCCAGCCGCGCCACATCGCGCACATCGACAAAACCGGTAATGCCTCGCGTAAAATATTTCATTCCGCGCTCGACACTTGAGAAAATCTTCCCGCTTCCGCTATCCCAGAAGCCCGGGCCAAGCACGATTCCCGGATTGAGGATCACGGCCTGCAAACCCTCCTGGGTGCCGCGCCAAACCTCCATCTCCGCACCGTATTTTGAGATCGCGTAATCATTGTGCGGTTTTTCGGGGTTCCATTCGGTTTCCTCCGTAACTACGGGTTCGCCCGTTTTCAGGTCGCCCAGCGCGGCGGTCGAACTGATGTGGCAGAGCTTTTTTACGCCCAGGGCCAGGCTGAGGTTCACGATGTTCGCGGTCCCTTCAATATTGATCTTGCGGAGTTCCTCCTCATCGCCGGGATCAAAGGAAATCAGCGCGGCGCAGTGATAAACGTGGGAACATCCTTGAATAGCCGCCTCCAACGCGGGAACATCGGTGATCTCGGCGTTTTGCCAGTCAATACCGGCGAAAAGTTCCTCACGGCCGTACAACCTGAAAAGGCGGCGCGTCTTCCCGATGCCGGTATCGGAACGGAAGGTCGCCCGAACATTGAGTCCGAGTCGGGTCAGATGCAATAAGATGTGGGCCCCGACCAGGCCGGTCCCGCCCGTTACCAATATCATGTTGCGAAGTTACGAAGCGCCGGCCGTTTTTGGGCAACGGGTTGTGCATTCTGGTTTTGGGGTTATCTTTGCGAAAATTTTTTTATGAAAAATCTCGTCGAAGAACTGCGCTGGCGCGGCCTTTACCACGATTCAATGCCCGGTACAGAGGAGTTGCTCACCAGTGGGCCCGTTACCGGCTATATCGGGTTCGATCCCACGGCCGACTCGCTCCACATCGGCAGCATGGTCCAGATCATCCTGCTTTGCCACCTGCGCAATTTTGGGCACCGTCCTGTCGCTTTGGTTGGTGGTGCTACTGGAATGATCGGTGATCCGTCGGGGAAATCAGACGAGAGGAATTTGCTGACCGAGGAGATATTGGAAAGGAACGTCGCGGGGATCAAGCGTGTTCTTTCGCGATTCCTCGATTTTGAAAAAGGCGGTGAAAACGATCCGCTTATGGTCAACAATTACGACTGGATGAAGGATTTTTCATTCATCGATTTCGCGCGTGATGTGGGCAAGCGCATCACCGTCAATTACATGATGGCAAAGGATTCGGTAAAGAAAAGGTTGACGGGCGAGGTCGGCGAGGGCATGTCCTTTACGGAATTTACCTACCAACTCATCCAGGGGTATGATTTCTATCACCTGCACAAACACTACAATTGCGTGCTGCAGATGGGCGGTTCGGACCAATGGGGGAACATCACCACCGGCACCGAACTGGTCCGTCGGATGAACCCCAATACCGACGCGAAGGCATTTGCCCTTACCACACCGCTGATCACCAAGGCCGACGGATCCAAATTCGGGAAGTCCGAGGGCGGCAACATCTGGCTGGACGCCGACAAGACATCGGTTTACAAATTTTACCAATTCTGGCTCAACACCACCGATGCCGATGCCGAAAAATACATCAGGATCTTTACCTTCCTCGACAAATCGGAGGCGGAGCAGCTGATATCGGAACACCACGAGGCTCCACACCTGCGGACGCTTCAAAAAAGGCTTGCGGCCGAGGTTACCACATTTGTCCACGGTACCGACCAGCTCGATCGCGCGGTCAAGGCATCGGCGATATTGTTCGGAAACAGCAGCCAGCAGGATCTTATGGATCTCGACGAAGTCACTTTTCTCGAAATATTTGACGGTGTTCCGCAAGCGACGGTGCCAAGAGGCGAGTTCGATAGCGGCATCGACATTGTCAACCTGCTGAACGAAAAGACGCAGTTCATGAAATCAAACGGCGAAGCACGCCGCGCACTTGGCGAGAATTCCATTTCGGTGAACCGCGAAAAAGTCAATGAAGGTTTTTTGGTGACAACTGATGCCCTGATCAACGGAAAATTCGTCCTGCTTCAACGCGGGAAGAAGAACTATTTCATCGTTCGCGCGGTCTAAAGTGCCATCAGGTTGCACCCGCGGATATCGGCATGGTCAAAACGCCCCAACACTTCAAATGAGCCGTCGGGGTAGCAGCGCGCCAGGTCCTGGGTTGCGATAAATGGGCACGAATGGATGTTGGCCAGGTCGATGACATTCAGTCCGCCCGTGCGCCCAAACCCGATGGGCGACAAAGCGTCTTCCGGATCGCGGGCCATGACAGCCATCCACGGCGGGCACTCAAATC
>SXQR01000070.1 GCA_005792865.1 Flavobacterium sp.
AGCCGGATTGAATTCCATGATTTTTTATTTGGAGCCATTTCCCGCTTTCCGCTGTATCTTTTTCGGGCTAAAGCCGCAAAAAAGGATGCCGCTGCAATCGGGGCTAGGCCATGATTAGACTTCTGCCAAAGAAAGTGACTTGGCAACAATCAATCAACGTAAAAACTCATTTGTAGAAAATTTATCGGCTCAAAATATTAATTGCCGTTAAATATTCCGAAATTCCCCGCAAATTTCCAACCTCGCCGAATGGACACCACCGACAAACACATTCTCGCCCTTTTGCAGGACAACAGCCGCCGAACTACCAAGGAACTTTCGGGAAAACTTGGGCTTTCGGCGACGGCGGTCTATGAAAGGATCAAGAAACTTGAGAAATCCGGCGCGATCAAGAAGTACGTCGCGCTTCTCGAAAAGAACAAGGTAGGGAAGGGGTTCGTCGTTTTTTGCCACATCAAGCTCTTGCAGCATTCGCGTGATTTTCTTACGCGTTTCGAACGCGAGGTTACCAAACTTGACGAGGTGCTTGAGTGCTACCACGTAAGCGGCGATTATGATTATATTTTAAAAGTTTGCGTCGAAAATATGGACGCCTACCGCGAATTCATGGTCACCAAACTCACGACGCTTCAACATATCGGGAGCACGCATTCCACCTTCATGATATCGGAGGTTAAAAGTACGACGGCGTTTGTGTTGTAGCTATTCCTTTAAAAGTTTTTCCACCATTCTTCCTTCTGATGTCAGCACTTCCACGAAATAAATCCCTCTGTTTAAATCGCTGACATCGAAACTTTCCAGGTCGCCCGAGAAGATTTTGACTCGTTGTCCAAGCGCATTCAGGATCGAGACGCTCATTGGAATTTGAGAAGACGAGATGGAGAAACTGGTCTTGGCGGGGTTGGGATGAAGTGCAAAGCGGAACCTTTCAACGACCGGCGTGGACAATTGCGTCACCGTCGTCTCCACCAGGTTGGTCTCGATTGGATAGTTGAAGTCAAAATAAATGTTGGCCTTGTTGGAGAATGTCGTGCCCACCGTCGATGTGTTTTTGGGCTTGATTCGGAAGGCCACAAACCCGTGGCTGTTGGGCTCATCGGTGGTGGCATCCGCAAGGTTGATGTCGTCAAAGACAAATTCCACCATTGCGCCTTCGCGTCTCTGGGTGAAGGCATGGCTGGCGCCGACAACTTCGTAAGTCGCAAGATCCAAATCGTTCTCGATCATGTCCCGCACCACGACGGTTTCGGCGGGCGCAGTACCCACATTCTGGAAACGGACCACATAATTAAGATAATTGCCAATCTGGGATTCCGAAATCGACGAGCCTTCCAGCACGATCTTGTCGTTGGGATCAAGAGAGCCGATAACTACCTGCTCAAGTGTGGCCTGGTCATTTGCCGGCACTTCATCGGGATGCTGGGAGGTCACCGATGCCGTAAAGGAGAGCACGTCATCGATATTCACGGGCGGTGTTTCCATTGGTGAATTGACATTCAGCCAAAATTCGGCTTGTCCCATGGACAGCGGCTGAAGGTCGGTAAAATTCCAGGTCAGCGTGTTGGTTGCCGTGGCATCGGGTGCTGGAGTGCCAGAGACAAAGTCCAGCCTCGCATCGTCAAAGGTCAGCGTCACGCTTCCCGTGTGGACCTGATTGCCCAGGTTGCGGTAAATCAACTTGTATTTTGCATCTTCGCCCGGCCTTGCATCGGTAATGGGAATCAGGTGGACTTCGAGGTTTGGATGGTATCCGAGTGGCGAAATGCAGAACAACGTATTTTCAAGATTGCCGTAATCGGCAAAATTATGCACCACTTGTGGCGGTTGCACCGTAAAAAGCGAATTACTGATGGTGGGAGTGATGGTGATGTCCTGGTTTAACTCGATACTGTTGAATTGGAATGATCCGCCAGCGATGTCCAGGTCGAGCCCCGAACCCGTCACTGCGAAATTGACCCATGCAGGACTGATGATGGTAGGCGTTGTGCAAGTTCCGTTTTGATCATAGGAAAGCGCACCCGAAATGGTATTGAAAGGCTGGCTGCCACCCGTCACGTTCGCGTTAACCGAGACTTCGTCTACAATCCATCTGTCACCACTGATCGCTTGGGAAGATTGAGTAAAAACACGTACGAAGGCAACATAGATGTTTTGCCCTGCATAATCGTCAAGCGGAACTGATTTCAATGAAATTGCATTAAATGCCAGTAAAAGATCTTCGTCGGTCCAGGTCTGGATGGGCACGTAATTTTCAGGATCCGCTTCGGTGGCAACCCTTATCTGGAAATAGGTACCCTGGTTTCCGTACTGGCTCGTTCTCGTAAAAAAGGAAAGGACACTATTTTCTCCTACCGCGAGTTGCGGGGTAATGAGCCAATCTTCCTCTGTATTCCCCATTCCTATATTCTCCCGATCTATATAAGCTCCACCATTTCCTATGTACATTACGGGATTTACGAAGTTCGTATAACGTTCCCAAACTTCGGCGCCTCCGGCCCCGGTCGACAGCACGGTCCAACCCGGCGGCGGAAAGGCCTCGTTTTCAAAGCCTTCGTAAAATTGGGCGCTTGAAATTGTAATGGATAGCAGTGATACTAAAAGGAGTAGTTTTTTGATCATGGCCGGAAATTTTGATAAATATAATGCATTTTTTTATTCGACGTTATCGTATTCATTACCACAAAGTTAATTTGCCCAATAATTGGTATTCCGCAAGCCATTAAATCCCGAAACAATCCCGTAAATTTGTTACCCGTAAACCAAAACCTCTATCATGAATTCATTCGACGTTGTCGTGATCGGCTCGGGCCCCGGTGGCTACGTGGCCGCAATCCGTTGTTCCCAGCTTGGCTTCAGGACCGCACTCATTGAAAAATATCCAACGCTTGGCGGAACCTGCCTCAACGTGGGCTGCATCCCGTCAAAGGCGCTGCTTGATTCCTCGCACCATTATCACGATGCCGTTTTGCATTTCAAGGAGCACGGGATCGACATTCCGGGTGAGATCAAGGTCAACATCGGGCAGATGATCGCGCGCAAGGCGGGGGTTGTGGACCAAAACGTCGCGGGCATCAAATACCTGATGGACAAGAACAAGATCACAGTTTTGGAGGGCGTCGGTTCTTTTGAAGACGCGACTCACGTAAAAGTCACCAAACCAGATGGTTCATCCGAATCAAGTGAAGCAAAGAACATCATCATCGCGACCGGATCCAAGCCGTCATCGTTACCTTTTATCACGATCGATAAGGAGCGCATCATCACCTCCACCGAAGCCCTTAAACTCAATGAGGTGCCCAAACATCTGGTCATCATCGGCGGGGGCGTCATCGGGCTCGAACTTGGGCAGGTATACTTAAGGCTGGGCGCGCAGGTGTCGGTGGTCGAATACATGGACCGCATCATTCCCACGATGGATGCCTCGCTGTCAAAGGAACTCACCAAGGTCCTTAAGAAGCAGGGCATGAAATTCTATACCTCACATAAGGTCAAATCGGTGGAGCGCAATGGCGAGGGCATAACGCTCCAGGCCGATAACGCCAAGGGAGAAACGATCACGCTCCAGGGCGATTACGCATTGGTCTCGGTGGGGCGCCGTCCGTTTACCGAAGGCCTCGAAGCCGAAAAGGCGGGCGTGAAACTTACCGACCGCGGCCAGGTCGAGGTCAATGACCATTTGCAGACATCGGTACCGAATATTTACGCGATCGGCGACGTGGTGCGCGGGGCGATGCTGGCGCACAAGGCAGAGGAGGAGGGCGTCATGGTCGCAGAGATCATTGCCGGCCAGAAGCCGCACATCGATTACAACCTCATCCCCGGCGTGGTCTATACCTGGCCCGAAGTCGCGGCCGTCGGCAAGACCGAGGAGCAGCTCAAGGAAGCCGGAGTCGAATATAAAGTGGGAAGTTTCCCGTTCAAGGCGCTGGGCCGTTCCCGCGCGTCGATGGATACCGATGGATTTGTAAAAATACTTGCCGATGCCAAAACCGACGAGGTACTGGGCATCCATATGATCGGGGCCCGCACCGCCGACCTTATCGCCGAAGCCGTCACCGCGATGGAGTTCCGCGCCTCGGCCGAAGATATCGCCCGCATGTCGCACGCT
>SXQR01000071.1 GCA_005792865.1 Flavobacterium sp.
GGTTATGTTGAGAGCGATGTGTTGGGGCGTCATTTCAGTATGTTTTATCCGACTGCAGATAGAGAATCAAGGCTACCCGAAAACCTCCTGAACGAAGCCGAAAAAAACAACAGGGCTACCCATGAAGGCTGGCGTATCAAGAAAGACGGCAGCAGCTTTTGGGGCTCGGTGGTCATAACGGCGCTGCGGGATGACAATGGAAAGGTCATCGGCTTCTCAAAACTGACACGGGACCTCACCACAAAAAGATCGGTGGAGGAAGCGCTTCAAAAACAAACCGCCGAACTCGAACACCGTAACGAGGATCTTCGCAAGAGCGAGGAGCGCTACCACCAAATGATCGCCGAGGTCGAGGACTATGCGATCATCCTATTGGACCTCGAGGGGACGATCCTGAATTGGAACCGGGGCGCCGAGAAGATCAAGGGATATTCGGCAAAACAGGCGGTGGGCCGCAACTTCTCGATTTTTTACCGGAATGAAGACCTTGAATCGGGACTTCCCCAAGAGCTGATCAATACTGCGAGGACGGAAAACAAGGCGTCGCACGAAGGTTGGCGCGTAAAACGTGACGGTTCGCTTTTTTGGGCATCGGTCGTCATCACGGCGCTACACGATCAGGAGGGAAAAATTTTCGGGTTTTCAAAAGTGACGCGTGACCTTACCGAGCGCAAGATGGCCGAGGAGCGCCAGCGGAGGTTTTCGGACGAGCTGATGGCCAAAAGCGAGCTACTGAGGCTCAGCGAACAGCAATACCACCGCATGATTGCCGAAGTCGAGGAATATGCCATTATCCTCCTGGGACTCGAGGGCACGATAATGAATTGGAACAAAGGTGCCGAAAAAATCAAGGGTTACAGCGAATCGGAAGCGCTGGGCCAGAATTTTTCCATTTTCTACACGCCCGAAGACCGACTGGTCAACCTGCCCGAAACGATCCTCCGCGAGGCGCGTGAGCGGGGCAAGGCCATACACGAAGGTTGGCGGGTCAGGAAGGACGGTACCCGCTTTTGGGGAAGTACGGTCATCACCGCCCTGCACAGTGAAGAAGGCAAGGTCATCGGCTTTTCCAAGGTAACCAAGGACCTCTCCGAACGCAAGGCATATGAAGACCGCATCCGGCGACAGAACAAGCAGCTTGAGGAGTACGCTTATGTGGCGTCACACGATTTGCAGGAGCCGCTACGAAAAATCCAGGTGTTCTCGGAACTTCTTGAGGAGAACCTGGACAATAAGGAAGCTGCAAAAAAAAACCTGTCAAAAATCACGGCATCGGCTGCCAGAATGGGAAGCCTGATCCGGGATGTCCTGGCATATGCACAGGTGGGCGATTCGCGCGAACTCTTCGACAACGTCGATCTAAATCTTGTGCTTGCTAATATCGAAAGCGATTTTGAATTGACCCTTCGCGAAAAGAGCGGCAGGATCGTCTGCCAGAAGTTGCCTGTCCTTTATGCGTTGCCCATCCAGATCCAGCAACTTTTCTCAAACCTCATCAGCAACTCACTAAAATTCAGCGAGGCCAATCCCATCGTGGAAATCGTTTATGAAGGCCCTGTTCCTGGCAAACCCGATTGCCGCAGGATTTCGGTGCTGGACAACGGAATCGGGATAAACCCCGATTTTGCCGATAAGGCGTTCAACATGTTCTCGCGGATGGACCGGAATCTGCCCGGTACCGGCATCGGCCTGGCACTTTGCAAAAAAATCGTGGAAACTCACGAAGGGGAACTGACGGTGCGGGCCCGCCAGGGTGGCGGTTCAAGATTTGACATCGACCTCCCTGCCAAACTCATCGTGGGTTAATTTTCTTCAACCAATTTTATCAGCACTTCCTTCCCTACCAGTTTCCGAACGGGCAATGCCTGCGATAGATGGCGGTAGGACTTGAAGTACAGCGTATCGTTGAGATCGGCCCGGATCGAGAAGGCACCGGTAGAATCGGTGCGGACAACATAGCGCTCGTCCTGGTACATCCTTAAATACTTTGAACGGTTTTCCTTGGGATCTTTCATCAGCCGCGAAAGCGTATCGTTGATGACGACTTCAATCGCGTTGAGGCCTTTACTCGAGTCGGTGGCGCGCCCGGTAATGGTAACTTTTTGTGCCGATGCGGTGAGCGCCAACAGGAATGCAAAAACGGTAAATTTCTTTTTCATGCCCTTATAAACGCAAAAACCGCTCCCTTTTATACCCAATAATACCAAAGTGCAACCTGCGGAAGCATCCCGGCAAAAAATCCAAGCGCCAGTTCCAGGTAATCGTGGGCCTTCATATAGAGTCTGGATGAGGCCACGAATCCCGTAACGACAAACAGGAACGCGATGGTGTCAGCGAGGTTCACGCGGTTATGGAATGAAATCCCGACAACGAAAAAAATCAGCCCGGCCATGCCCATCATGTGCAGGCTGATCCGCCAGTTCCTGAAAGCAGCCAGAAGCGCGGTCATTGTCGAGAACATGACGCCAAGGAAAAAAAAGTAAAGTTCGGGCATCCGCTCAAGGGTCACGCTCTGCCTCAGAAGGATGTAAATGAGGATGACATGAACAACAAGCGGCGCCCGCCGTTGTCCCACATCCTCCACCATTACCGAATCGATTCGCCCCAATGTACGGAGCAGGAAGTAAAAACAAATCGGGATCAAAACCAGGATGATGCAAACCTGGATGAGCAGCAGGTATTTTTCGGACGGCAGCAAAAAATGCTGGTCGAGAATCAGGGCGTACAAGACCGCGAACAGCGGAATCAATAACGGATGGAACAGATAAGAAAATACGGGAAGGATTCGCTTGAGGCCGCCCATCACATTTTCCTGCGAAGCCTCGCTACCGGGATATCGAGTTGCTCCCTGTATTTCGCGATTGTCCGGCGCGCGATGGGATAGCCTTTTTCCTTGAGGATTTCGGCAAGCTGGTCGTCGGGGAGCGGCTTGCTCTTGTCCTCGTCTTCGATAACATCCTTAAGGATCTTCTTGATTTCCAGTGTAGAAACTTCCTCGCCCTGGTCATTCACCATCGCCTCGCTGAAAAATTCCTTGATGAGCTTGGTGCCGTACGGCGTATCGACATACTTGCTGTTGGCCACGCGGGAAATCGTCGAGATATCGAGGCCCACCATATCGGCAATGTCCTTGAGGATCATCGGTCGCAACTTTGTCTCGTCGCCGTCGAGGAAATATTCGCGCTGATATTGCATGATGGCGTTCATCGTGACAAAGAGCGTCTCATTGCGCTGGCGGATCGCGTCGATGAACCACTTCGCCGAATCGAGCTTCTGCTTGATGAACATCACCGCATCGCGTTGGGCGCTGGATTTCTCACGCGACTCCTTGTAGGTCTGCATCATGTCCTTGTATTCCCGGGACACGTGCAGTGTCGGGGCATTGCGCCCGTTCAACGTGAGCTCGAGTTCGCCTTCGTTGATCCTGATCGCAAAATCCGGGACGACGTGTTCCACAAGCCGGGTCGTGTTCCCAGTAAACGAGTTGCCGGGTTTCGGGTTGAGCTTCTCGATTTCCTCGATCGCTTTCTTGAGTTGTTCGTGCGTCACGCCAAATTTTGACTGCAACTTATCGTAATGTTTCTTGGTGAAAGCCTCGAATTGGTTTTCCACGATGTCAAGCGCCAGCCCAACCGATTCGGTCGGGGTCTTGTGCTTGAGCTGCAGCACAAGGCATTCCTGAAGGTCACGTGCGCCCACGCCGGCAGGCTCGAGTTCGTGAATGACGTGCAGGATGCGTTCGACTGTTTTTTCGTCGGCGTAAATGCCCTGCGTAAAGGCCATGTCGTCCACGATGTCGGGAATGCTGCGCCTGATGTAGCCCATGTCATCGATGCTGCCCACGAGGTATTCGGCAATCTCGCGGTCGTCTTCAGACAGGATGAAAGTGTTGAGCTGGTTGAGCAAATCCTGGTGGAAGGTCACCGGCGAGGCCAAAGGCGATTCGCGGACTTCGTCATCGTCGCTGTAATTGTTCGCGTGGAGTTTGTAATCGGGGGTCTCGTCGCTGCTCAGGTATTCGTCGATGTTGATGTCCTCGGTATCGATGTGCTCGCCATCGTCATAATCGTCATACTCCTCCTCCTGCGAGAATTCGTCCTTTTCATATTCCTCCTCTTCCTCTTTGCCCGATTCCAGCGCCGGATTCTCGTTCATCTCTTCCTTAAGCCGCTGTTCAAATGCCTGCGTGGGGAGCTGGATCAGCTTCATGAGCTGGATCTGCTGCGGAGAAAGTTTTTGGGAAAGCTTGAGGTTTAATGACTGCTTGAGCATAAAAATTTGTTTCGGCCCGATGATTTCGGTGACATAAAGTTAAGCAAAATTGGCAAAAGACGACCGAAAAATCAACACGCCGAAAAGTGAAAATTTTCTTTAATTTTAGATCATGAACATTGAAGAATTCCACACCGTCTGCTCCTCGCTCCCCGGCGTTACCGAGCACTTCCCGTTCGATTCCGATACCCTGGTCTTCAAGGTTGGCGGCAAAATGTTCGCGCTCACCTCGCTGGCCGAATGGGAACGCGGCAATCCCTCGGCAAACCTCAAATGCGATCCGGAACGCGCCACCGAGCTGCGCCTCGAATACGATGGCATCACGCCCGGTTACCACATGAGCAAAGTCCATTGGAATACCGTGAGCGCCGGTTCGGACGTGCCGCAGTCGCTCTTCGTGGAACTGATCCGCGATTCATATGAACTGGTCCGCGTGGGCCTTCCAAAGAAAATCCAGGCCGAAATTGCCGCGTCCGCCAAATGAATTTCGCTAAATTTGTATCAATCGAATCGCCATGAAAGACCAGTTGAAAAATTTCCTTAACGAGGAACAGGACCCGAGGGCCGTTGAAAAAATTGCAGGAAAATTGGAAGATTTGCTCATGAAGGACGAGGAAATTGCCTACATCGGCGTCCAAAAGAAACCCGCCATTACCGTATTTCCCGATGCCATCGCGCTCACCAACAGGCGTATCATCGTGTGCCGTCCCAAGAATCTCGGGCTTTCGCTGGATTTCACCGATTATACCTGGGATGAGATTACGGGAACCATCGTCAAGGAAAACATCCTGGGTTCGGAATTTTCCTTCTCGACCCGCACCGGCATCAACGTTTCCATGGAATACCTGCCAAAGGCCCAGGCACGAAAGATTTATGCGTTTGCGCGCGAACAGGCCGATGCGTTAAAGGGCAATTTGGCGCAACCTCCTGCACCTGAACAGATCGTGCAGGTAGACCCGGAAATGGATGCGGCGGACGAAATGGCACAAGCTGATCCCATTATTGACGAGGCCCCGCCGGCATTCGCGGAGATTCCCGTTCCGCAGTCCGGTTACCGTGACGAGAAGCAACATCCTGATTTCGATATCGATTCGGAAGCCGATAACATTCGCGAGAAGGCGCTTTCCGGGCTTTCGCAAGAAGAATTGTTCGCCAAACTGCAGAATTACAAGAAACTGCTGGACAACGGCCTCATCGTCCAAAGCGAATACGATGCCCTGAAAAAAGAAGTCTTGAGTTACCTATAATTCAGGTTTCCAGAGCAGCCGGTCAAATTCGGCCACTTTATTTCCCTCGACACGCACGCCCTCGCTTTCGAGCAATTGCTGCATCAGGTTGGTCCCGCCAAAATGGTGCTTCCCGGACAACAGCCCCACGCGGTTGACCACACGGTGCGCCGGCACGTCCTCACGCCCGTGCGAGGCATTCATCGCCCAGCCCACCATCCGCGCGGAACCTTTTGCGCCCAAAACTTCGGCGATCGCGCCATAGGTGGTGACCCTGCCATACGGAATGCGGGCAGCCACCTGGTAAACGCGCTCAAAGAAATTCTCGTCGGCACTCACAGCCAATAGTATTCGATGATGTTGTACAGGGTTATAAGCGATACGAAGCCCGTGATCGTGCCGATGATGTAGTTCATGTTCCGAAGGATAAACTGGGTGCGGTCCTCAAGTTTCTTGAAAAAGGCGATGTAGCAGTAAAATCCAAAATAGGCACCAATCCCTGCGCCGAGCACAAACGGCGGAATGTCGCTCCGAAACTGGAAATAGCCATATGACGACAGCGTAATGCTGACGAAGACGAAGAACGGAATCGGGAAGAAGTTGAGTGCCGAGAGAAGCATCCCAAGAAAGAAACGGCTGCGTTTGCTGTGCAATTTAAGCTCTTTGACGGGTGGGGCATGCTGCCCGCGCCAGAGGAAGAAGACGGTCAATCCCACGAAAATCGCAAGCCCGATCTCGCGCAGCAATACCACGACATCCGGATTCCGGTCGATAAATTTGGCAAATACAAGGGCGAGGTACGTTTGCACAAGGACGATGGCCGTGGCGCCACCGGCAAAGATCAAGGCACGGGTACGGCCTTCGTTCACGCTCACCTTTGCCGCCGTCATGTTGATCAGGCCCGGCGGAGTAATACCTGCCGATGCCGTGACAATTCCAAGGAACAAAGGCAGCGTATAGCCCATTGTCAGTTGATTTTGAACCGAATATACGTAATCGGCTTGTTAACTTCCAAAGATTGCTGCTCGTAGAATGTCTGGATCTCAGTCACTTCGGACGGAGCGCCCTCATTGCGGTAAATATTGTGGTTCGCATAAAGCACTTCGCAGCCCATTCCGTGCAGGAGTCCAAGTGTGTAGCCGTGCATGAATTCGCTGTCGGTCTTCAGGTGCATGAGGCCGCCTGGCTTAAGTATCCTTTTATACAGCTCGAGAAATTGCGCGTTGGTCATCCGGTGCTTGGTGCGCTTGTACTTGATTTGCGGATCGGGAAAGGTGATCCAGATTTCATCGACCTCGCCGGTTGCGAAAACCTTGTCAATGAGCTCGATCTGCGTGCGGACAAATGCCACATTTGAGATGCCCTCCTCAACGGCCGTCTTGGCGCCGCGCCAAAACCTCGCGCCCTTGATATCGATCCCAATGAAATTTTTGTGGGGAAACCGTTTGGCCAGGCCAATGCTGTATTCGCCTTTGCCGCAACCCAGCTCGAGTACCAGCGGGTTGTCGTTCCCAAATGCGGCGCGCCATTGCCCTCTTTGCGCAAGCGATCCGTCCAACAATTCCTCCCGCGTTGGCTGGTAGACATTGCCAAACGTTTCGTTCTCTTTGAATCGTTTCAGTTTATTCTTACTTCCCACATTTAATATTTTGGCAAAATTAGGGAAATATAGCGCACGCCAATTCTTTTTATCTTCGCACCAATGGCCGCAACAAAGGATAACGGACGGATTTTAATAGCGCCACTGAACTGGGGCCTCGGCCACGCTGCGCGTTGCATTCCGGTGGTGCGGGCGCTGGAGGCGAATGGCTTCGAGCCCATAATCGCTTCGGATGGCGACGCGCTCAAACTGCTAAAAAAAGAATTCCCGAACCTGGAATGCCATGTGCTTCCCTCCTACGGCATCACCTACCCTAAGGACGGAAAGGATTTCAAATGGAAGATGCTGAGGCTGATGCCGCAGATGATCGAGGCGATGCTCGAGGAAAAAAAGATCGTGAAGAAGTGGGTTCGGGAAATGGGCCTTGACGGTATCATCTCGGACAACAGGCCGGGCGTTTGCAGCAAGAAGGTGCCTTCGGTTTTCATGACGCACCAGCTCAACGTGCTTTCGGGCAATACCTCGTGGATCACCGGAGGATTACACCGGCGCATCATCGCCAAATTCACCCAATGCTGGGTTCCCGACGTCGAAATCGCGCCAAACCTCAGCGGGAAACTGGGCCACGTGGAAAAACCTCCGGTGAATGTCCGGTACATCGGGCCGCTCAGCCGGTTCCATTTTGCCGAGTCGGCCGCCAGATATGACCTGATGGTGATGCTCTCCGGCCCCGAACCGCAGCGCTCGCAATTTGAAAACAGGCTCCGCAACGAATTGCTGTTTTATTCCGGATCGGTGCTGTTTGTGCGCGGGGTTGTTGAACCGGAACAAAAGCAGGAGCAAAAAGGGAACATCCATTTCTATAACTACATGACATCCGGCCAGATGCAGCAGGCTATGTGCGAAAGCCGCACGATCCTGTGCCGATCGGGCTATACCACTTTGATGGACCTTTCCAAATTGGGCCGGAAGGCGTTTCTTGTCCCGACGCCCGGTCAATACGAGCAGGAATATTTGGCCAAGAAAGTCAAACGCGAGGGGATGCTGCCTTCGGCAAAGCAGGAAAAATTCCGGATCGAGATGCTGCAGGAAGTTGAACTCTATCCCGGCCTGCCCAGGACGCGCACGGCCACCGATTGGGAAAGCCTATTTGGCCTTTTCGAGCGTAAAGGAGAACTCCGAACCTGACCCTGGCGAACTCTCAACGTAAAGTTTTTCATTGTGCGCCTCGATGATGTGCTTGACAATCGAGAGCCCCAGGCCGGAACCGCCCTCGCTGCGCGCACCGCTCTTGTCCACGCGGAAAAACCGTTCAAAAAGCCTCGGGATGTGCTGCTTTTCAATGCCCTCGCCATTGTCGTGGATGCGGACGATTATTTTGTTTGACACCAGGTCTTCAACCGTGACTTCGGTAGTCCCTTTCTCCTTCCCGTACTTGATCGAGTTCACGATGAGGTTGATGAGCACCTGGCGGATTTTCTCGGGATCGCCGATGACCATCACCGGTTTGGTGTATTTGCGGTCAAACATCAACAGGATGTCTTTTTCGGATGCTTTCATCTCGAGCAGGTCGAAAACGTTCTGGATGATCTCGACAATGTTGAAACGCGACATTTCCAGGTTGAGGTCACCGCTTTCAAGTTTGGCGATCATGTCCAAATCCTGCACGATGTAAATGAGGCGTTCGACGCCCTTCTCGGCGCGCTCGAGGTATTTCTTGCGAATCGTCTTGTCCTTCATCGCGCCGCCCAGCAAAGTCGAGAGATAACCCTGGATGGTAAAGAGCGGTGTCTTGAGCTCGTGCGAGACGTTGCCCAGGAATTCGCGGCGGTACTCCTCGCGCACCTTGAGCATTTCGATCTCGAGTTTCTTGTCGGTCGCGAATTTTTTGACCTCGCGGGTCAGGGTGGCCATGTCGGTAGTGATCGAGGGGCTGCGCAGGGTCGATCCTTCGAGCAGGGAAACATCGTCATAAATTTTCTTGACCTTGCGGTAAATGTACTTTTCGACGCGGTACTGGATGACCAGGAAGCTGAAGGCCGCAATGCAGACCGCAAAAAGTACCAGGAATTGAATCGATATTGTGAGGAACAGATATAGCAGCAGCGCCGCTACCGAGGTGGAAAAAAGGGTGATGTACAGTGCAGAAAACACCGCAAACCGGTAGGTCCGCTCAAAATTGACCGCCATCAGGCCTCGATCTTGTATCCGACTCCTTTAATGGTCCTGAAGAGCTCCTCCCCGATTTTCTCGCGCAGCTTGCGGATGTGCACGTCGATGGTGCGTCCACCCACGATGACCTCGTTCCCCCAGACCTTGTCCAGGATTTCCTCGCGCTTGAA
>SXQR01000072.1 GCA_005792865.1 Flavobacterium sp.
GAAGACATGTACAAGCAGGGTGGCGATAGTGCTGAGCCTGCTCAGGCCGAGCCACAGGCACAGTCTTCCGGCGATAACGTACAGGACGTCGATTATGAGGAAGTAAAATAAAGAGGTTATTTAATAGGAAAGGCCCGGGACAATGTCCCGGGTTTTTTTTTGGCATGAGGTGATCGTAACCACTGTCGGTGATGGATAATTCTTGAATTGCATTTTGTCGCTATAATGCCCGCACTGCAAGCGATTCCAAGTTTAATGTTGCTGCATAACGAAATTCCTGCATGTTCAAAGGCCATTTGGCAGCATTCGTGTATTATCTGCAAGGATCTAAACCATTCATTGTAGTATGATCGGCAACAGGGAAAAACATCGACGAAATGCATATTTGTAAGATTTATTCCCTATCTAAATCAAAAAAAGTGCATTTCATCGATTTTATTTGGCACTTAAACGATGATTGCCTTAATATTGCCTCAACAAAACAACGTTCTGACACATTAAAGAAGTTTGCCCCACAATCTACTTTAATCAAAACCGAATCACCCTAAAGGAGTTTGCCCCACAATCTGCTTTAAACTAACCTACAATGACTATGAAAGCAAAACTGTTCAAATCATTGCTGCCATTGGCGCTTGCATTTACGATGATCTCATGCTCTTCGGACGCTACCGAGGGCGCACCTTCTGATTCCCGTATCATCGAGGAGTACACCTATGACAACGACGAGCTTCAACTCTCCGACCTGATCAACGATTACCGCGAGAGCATCGGGCTCAACCGCCTGGAGACCATCAACCACGTCTCCTACAAATCTGAAGAGCACAACGACTACATGATCGTAAACAATGTGGTCAACCACGATTACTTCCAACAACGTTCGCAAAATATCATCGAGGTCCTGGGGGCCGTCAAGGTAAATGAAAACGTGGCCTATAATTACATGACTTCACAGGGCGCACTCAACGCCTGGCTTGGAAGCCCCGGCCACAAGGCCAATATTGAAGGGGATTTCACCCATTTTGGCATCTCGGTATCCATAAATCCCGAAAACGGCCGTAAATATTACACCAACATCTTTGTAAAAAAATAATTGATTGGGTAGAATTGATTGTGTTTTGTTTTGACTAAGGACCACCCCAGCGGGGTGGTTTTTTAAGGCCTTCTCTCTTCCTCTCCTCCCTGGCCGGCAAAACCTTCGCTCTACAGCCCGTTACCGGAAGTGTCACTCCGAAGCGGCAAAACTGAAATACTCACAATAAAATCACATCATGAAACAAAAGTACTTCGTGGGCATTTTCATGCTCAACCTTTCGTGTGCGTTCGCCCAGTATGGCGAAATTGACCTGTCCCTGAACCCGGGCCAGGGAGCCGACAACACCATCCAGGTACTTGCGCTCCAGGCAGATTCCAAGATCATCGCAGGCGGCGATTTCCTGACCTTTGACGGTGTGAGCAAAAAAAGGCTGGTGCGCCTCAACGAAGACGGCAGCATCGACCAGGCCTTCAACACAGGTGCCGGATTCAACAAGCTCGTGACTGCGGTCATCGTCCAGCCAGATCAAAAGATCATCGTGACCGGGGAATTCACCGGCTACAACAACACCTCCAAAAAGCGCATTGCCCGCCTTAACCCTGACGGCTCCAATGACGCGACGTTCAACACGGGATATGGCGCCAATGATGATATCCTCTGCGCATTCCTGCAAGAGGACGGCAAGATTCTCGTTGGCGGTGCCTTCACCTCGATCAATTGGATCCCGCGTAACAAGATTGCCAGGCTCAATGCCGACGGCAGCGTCGATACGGGCTTTAGCTTTGACGGGGAAATCGAGGGCGTTACCGATATCAAGCAGTTACCCGATGGAAAATTCATTGTCAATGCGGTCGACCGAATACTAAAACTCAATGCCGACGGGACCATGGACACTTCTTTTTATTCGGGTTCGGGAACAGATCACCCCATCCAGTCGGTGCTAGTCCAGTCCAACGGAAAAATCGTCGTAGGCGGGTATTTTACCCAGTATGACGGATTTGCTTTCGAGCGCATCCTGAGGCTGGAAGCCGATGGCAACATCGATACGACCTTCAACATTACTTCGGGAGCGAACTATGGTGTTCTCGGAATATCGGAACAACCTGACGGCAACCTGTTGGTGACCGGATTGTTCTCCACGTTCAACGGTTACCCGCGCGAAAAGGTGGCGCGCCTTTCACCCGATGGCATGATCGATCCCTCTCTGGATCCGCAACTTGGGCCAAACAATGTCGTCCTGCACCACGCCATCCAACCGGACGGGCGGGTAGTCATCGCGGGAGATTTTAGCGACTACAACGGCGTGTCACGCAACCGTATCGCACGGATCCAGGTATTCAACGCCCTTTCAATGGCCTCGCAAGCAGCACCCGCATTTTCAATATACCCCAATCCGGCCAGCCACACGGTGACCATGACCGTTCCTGGCAAGGAAATCCTGTCATTGTCCTTTGCCGACATGACCGGCAAGGGAGTGCTGCGATCATCAGGCCCGACCGCCGATATTTCAACGCTGGCCGCCGGCATTTACCTGGCCAGTGCCGAGACCGCGACTGGAAACATAACGACCAAATTCGTCAAGAACTGATGCTGATTTTCCTGACCATAATGACCATCCGGAAACTTCTCCGGCTTTTCAGGCAGGGCGGACAGGAAACCGCAAGGATATAATTTTTTTCCATTCTTCATACCCCCGAAGAACGAAAGGCGCCAGTGATGGCGCTTTTTTTATTGCTCTGAAGCAATTTTTGTATATAGGCCATAATAAATCTGTTTGCCGGGAAAGGATGCTCTTCGGTTGACCCGCTACTTAATGTTCTTTAAAAAGATGCATTGGGCATTTCATTTTTTATAGGCGGCAGTTGATATAAACCTCAAAGGTTTTTAAAACCTTTGAGGTTTTAAAGATACAATGTGCCTGCCCCGTCGGTATGTGGAAAAGCGTAAATTTTCTTAAATGCGGTGTTTAAAACAAAACTGCGTGCGATCGATTGCAAAATAAAGTTCCTCCAATCGCAATCGCCTACATGGAGTCGGATACGCAATACGCCCAAAAAAAAATCCTGCCAATCGGCAGGATTCTTTTTATTGGTCTGGTTTACAGTTTGGTAATGATGAACTGGCTGCGGCGGTTGAGCTGATGCTCTTCCTCGCTGCACTTCACGCCGTCGGAGCATTTGTTCACGAGTTGCGTTTCGCCGTATCCGCGTCCGGTCAGCCTTGCGCGGTCCACGCCATTTTTGACAAGCCATTCGAGGGTCGATTTGGCACGTCGGTCAGAGAGGCGCTCGTTGTACTTGTGGCTGGCTCGGCTGTCGGTATGCGCACGGATGTCGAGTGCCATGGTCGGGTACTGCTCGAGTACGTCGAGGATCTTCTCGAGTTCAAGCGCGGCGTCCGGCCTGATGTTCCATTTGTCAAGGTCAAAGTAAATTTCCTTGATTCCAAAAGCCTTGGCAAGGTCGTCGCCCACCGTAACCGGCTTGACTTTCTTGTCCAGCGGGATCGGAAGCTCGGTTTTACCTGAGGTGTCCGGGATCTTGATCTTCTGTTCATTGGTCTCGTAGCCTTCGTGCTCACCGCGTACATAATAATTGGTGTCGCATTCCACTTCGAATTCATAATAACCCTTGTCATCCGCGATGACTTCGGCGATCTTGTTGAACTTGTCGTCCATCAGGGTTACTTTCGCCCCCGGAAGTATGGCGCCAGTCTCGCGGTCGGTCACGATGCCATGCAGCAATTGCTCGCAGATCAGTTTGCGGGTCTCGAGGAACTTATAGATGTCGTCATATCCTTTTCCGCCTTCGCGGTTTGAGGAAAGGAACCCCTTGCGGGTCGTGGTATTGATGTAATAGGCAAAATCGTCCTGTTTGGAATTGGCCGGCTCGCCTACGTTGATCGGTGCCTTGAAGGTGCCGTCATCGTTCATCTTCGCCATGAAGATGTCAAGCCCGCCGAGGCCTGGATGACCGTCCGTCGCAAAATAGAGTTCATTTTCATCAGTCAGGTAAGGAAAAGTTTCCTTGCCTTCGGTGTTGATCATTTCGCCGAGGTTGACCGGTGCCCCAAATGAATCGCCGGTGATCGATACCTTCCAAATATCGGACTGTCCCTTGGTACCCGGCATGTCCGAAGCGAAATAAAGCGTGTTCCCGTCAGGACTCAGCGCGGGGTGCGCCGTGCTGTAACTGTCATTGTTGAAAGGCAGTTCCTTGACGTCGCCCCATTCGGTGGTGTCGTTGACCTTCACGAGCGATGCTTTGTAGATCTTGACCAGCGTGATGCGTTCGCCGTTCTTGCCGCGTTTCCCGTCGAGGAAGTTGTTGCGGGTAAAGTACATGGTCTGGCCGTCCTTGGTAAAGACAGCCGAGGCCTCGTTGAATTTTGAATTGACCTTCTTGGCAAACTTGTTCACGGTTCCAAGGGAATCGCCCTGGACGTCTGCAGCATAGAAATTCGTGAAATACTGTCCGGTCCAGGCGTGCTTGCGCTTGGCGAGGTTGCCGGTATCGCGTGCCGATGTGAAGACCAGCTTGTTCCCGAGCATAGCGGTCCCGTAATCGGAATACTCCGAATTGATTCCCGCATCGCCGATTTCATACCGCCCGGAATTCACGCGGATCTTGGCCATGTAATCCATGTTGTCCTTGTACTTCTTGCCCCGCAGGTCTTCGGCCACCTTTTGGTTGAAGGTCGCCATCAGCTGGTCGGCTTTTGCATAATCGCCGGTTCCTTTGAGCGCTTGGGCGTAGCGGTAATAGTATTCGGGCTCAACGTCCTGGGTCATGGCGAAAAGTTCCCCATACCATTTTGACGCATTGGGCAAATCACCGTTAAAGTAATAGGAGTTTCCCAGTTTCTGGAACATATCGGCCGATTTGTAACCTTTGGCAGCGATGCGCTCGTAGGTCTTGATCGCGTCGATGAATGCATAGCGCTCGTATTGCTTGTCGCCCTTGTTCTCCGCCGCGCGCTGTGCGAATCCCGAAAAGGACAGGGCAGAGATCAGTAGGATATAGACTATTGCTTTACTTTTCATGGTGTTTTGGTATTAGAAGAATCTTGGGGTTGTTATACGATCGAAGTTATTGAAAAGTTCGTAGCGCAGGAAGAGTTCGTGCGATCCTGAATTGTAATTGCGCAGCCGCGTGGTCTCAAGGTCATATCCATAGCCGATGAAGAGGCCGTCGGTGATTTGGAAACCGGCCATTCCGGATACGGCGGCATCCCAACGATAGGCGGCGCCCAGTACGAATTTATCCATGATCAGGAAATTTCCTGATACGTCGATCTGCAACGGCGCGCCCTTGACCATCTTGGTCAGCAAGGCGGGCTTAAACTTGAGGTTCGGGCTCAGGTCAAAGACGTATCCTGAGATCAGATAAAAGTTGAGCCGTTCCTGGTTGACCGCAAAATCATTGTCGCTGTAACGCGTGGTCTGCAAAAAGGCCGGAACCGAAATACCCGCATAAAATTTATCGGAGTGCAGATAGATACCCGCGCCGATGTTGGGTGAGAATTCGTTGTCGATGCTTTGGAGGTGGTCGTCGGCAGGGTTCTCCGGATTGAGCATGCTGCGGTCCAGGTTGAACAGGTTTGCCGATGCCTTCACACCAAAGGAAAGCTTGAAGGTCTCAGAGGTCGGGATCGTATAGGAGATGTCAGCGGAGATGTTGGTCTCTTTCGTGGGCCCGATCTTGTCGGTCACAAAAGATAGACCGGCGCCAAGCCTCGAATCGTTGAAGGGCGTGTTGATCGATGCCGCATTGGTCACCGGCGCGCCGTCAAGGCCGACCCACTGCGTACGGTGCAATCCAAAGATGCTCAGGGCACCCCGGGAACCCGCGTACGCCGGGTTGATATTGATCGTGTTGTACATGTACTGGGTAAACTGAGCGTCCTGCTGCGCAAACCCCGCCATGCCCGTAAACATCAAAACGAAAATTAGTATTCTTGTTCTCATTAGTTTTTGGTTTTATACCTGGGGGCGGCAAACCCCCAGGCGTTAGATTTGAGTTGCTTTATCTTGAAAGGTATAAATATCCGTCTTTTTTGATCGTCTGACCTTCCGAAGTCGTATATTGAAGGGTGTAGAAGTAGGTGCCGGTAGGTAATTCGGCGCCTTTGTTGATCGTGGCCCTTCCTTCAGATATACCTTTGAATGAGTTCAGTGCATTGTCATACTGTGTCGTGTCATAGACCAGGACGCCCCAACTGTTGTAGATTTCCACGGTGTTGGTCGGGTAGCAGGTAAACTGCTCCAGGTTGGCAATCGCAAAATGGTCATTGATGC
>SXQR01000073.1 GCA_005792865.1 Flavobacterium sp.
GTATTTCAGGATCTTCAATCCGTCGGAACAGGCCCGCAAATTTGACGGTTCGGGAAAATATATCGTGGAGTGGGTACCTGAATATGGGACGCCCGCCTATCCCCGGCCGATGGTGGACCATGCAATGGCAAGGGAGCGGTGCCTGGAGGCTTATAAGAAAGCGGTGGGCTAGGGCAACTGCCGGATAAGGTCCCAGGAGAGTTGCGAAAAATGCGAAATGGTCATATCGGCCAGCGAAAGGTCCTGCATTTTTGAATTTTCACTGTCGTATCCGATGCAAAATATCCCGGCTGCCTTGGCGGCGCGGATACCGTTGGTGGAATCCTCGATGACGATGC
The DNA here is from genome assembly GCA_005792865.1 of Flavobacterium sp. GTDB lineage: Bacteria > Bacteroidota > Bacteroidia > Flavobacteriales > Flavobacteriaceae > Flavobacterium. Next base: position 339 of record SXQR01000073.1, read on the forward strand.
ATTGCGAGGCAGGATCGCCGGAAAGTTCCACTGCCCGAAGGAAAATGGCCGGATCCGGTTTGGAACGTGGAAACTCCTCCCCGCTGACGATATGGCTGAAATATTGGTGCAACTTGAACCTGTCGAAAATCCTGCGAATGGTCACGTGCGCCGAAGAAGAGGCAAGGATGAGGTTCATTCCCTTGGCGTGCAACTCCGTGATCAGGCCTTCAACACCCGGCAACAAAAACAGGTCCTCCTTGGTATCGAAGGCATCGTTGAAAAGCGCGCGCTTGATATTGACGAGTTTATCGACCTCCTCCTCCAATGCAAATTTTTCCTTTAGCTTCTGGTAAATGTTCCGGGTGGAATTTCCGGTAAAGGTTGCGTACACCTCATCCGGCACCACGATGCCCAGATCGGCGAAATGGCGTTGGTAGGCGTAATAGTGCACGGGTTCGGTGTCAACGATGACGCCGTCCATGTCAAAGATAACGGTGGTCACCATCAGGGTTGGGGTTCGATTTCAGGCCTTAACAGGTAACGGAGCGCGGTTTCGGCGCAATAGAGCCCGAAAAGCCCCGGCATGTAGCTGCTGGTCCCATAAAATGATTTCTTGAAATTGCTGCCGTCGGTCATCTTCAGGCTATTGGCATCCTGCGGTTCGGACGAGAAAACCACGCGCACCCCCTTGTCGATCTTCTCCTTCCGAAGCCTTTTTTTGATCGTTTTGGCCAGGAAGCAGTTATGGGTAGCGCTGATGTCCGCAACCCGGACTTTCGAGGCGTCGATCTTGCCGCCGGCGCCCATGCTGCTCACGATCTTCACCTTCTTGCGCTTGGCCGCGATGATCAGGTTGAGCTTGGGCGTGACGCTGTCGATGCAGTCCAGTACAAAATCAAATTCAGTTGATACGATCTCAAAAGCGCGCTCGGGCGAAAGGAATTCGCGCAGGCGGGTAAGTTGCAGCTCGGGGTTGATGTCCATCAGGCGGTCGCCGACAATATCGATCTTGGGTTTGCCTACCGTCGAATGAAGGGCGCAGAGTTGCCGGTTGATGTTGGTGATGTCCACGACGTCGCCGTCAACGATGGTCATGCGGCCGACACCGGCACGTGCGAGAAATTCGGCAGCGAAGGAGCCCACGCCGCCCAGCCCGACGACGAGGATATTGGAATTCCTGAGTTTATCGAGCCCCTGCGCCGTGAAAAGCAATTCGGAGCGTTCAGTCCATTGAGCCATAAAAAATAAAAATGCAAAATTCGTGATTTCAATAGAGATTGCGTCCAAAAACCGTATTAAAGTTTCGGGCGATGGATTCACCGATTTCTTCGACGGTGCAACCGCGGTAGGAGGCCGCGAGCGCATAGACATCGTCGATCTTTTCCTCCATGGTATCGGTTTCCAGGAAAATGCGGTCAAGCGGCACTGCGGTAAAAACTTCGCGCAGACCGGGATTGCGCAAAAGGTATTTGCCGAACGAGAAGTAAAACCCTTCTTTCTCCAATTGCAGTGCAAGTTCGCGGCTTTTGGAAAACCCGTGGACGATCAAGGGAATGCCCGGCTTCATTTCCCGGTTAATGGCGATGAGCCTGTCAAAAGCCCCCGCCATGTGCAGCACGACCGGTTTGGCGTGAAGCATGGCGAGTTCCAGCTGCCTGACAAAGACCGGTTCCTGCCGTGCAAGCGGCGTTTCGATCCGGGAATCCAGCCCGCATTCGCCTATCGCAAGGCAATCCGGATGCGCGGCGGTCACCGCAATGGTGGCCAGCTGGGCCTCGAGCCTGTCCTGGTCGATGTACCAGGGATGGATCCCGATGGAAAAATGGCGTGGCAAGGCCTCCGTCTCGTGCGGATAGCGGTTAACGATCTCCAGCACGTCCTCGCGATGGGAATCCAGGTGGGTATGAAGGTTCAGATAGCGCATAAGAATTGGGCAAGCCGCCACAAAATTTCAACGGCATTCCCAAAGATACAAGTTAAATCATCGAAAAAATGGCACGCAAAGCCCCGCGCGATTGTTAAATTTGCCTACAACTTTTTGCCATGCTACAACAGGCGCTCCAGCGCTACGTCAATAATTTCAAGGGATTTTCACGCGAAATCTGGATCCTGGCCGCGATCACGTTCATCAACCGCGCCGGGACCATGGTATTGCCGTTCCTGTCCAAATACCTCAAAGAAGACCTGGGCTTCAGTTTCAGGGAGGTGGGCTGGATCATGGTCGCGTTTGGCGTGGGTTCGATGCTCGGGTCGTGGCTGGGCGGGAAGCTCAGCGACAGGCTAGGGTTCTACAAGGTGATGGTTTTCAGCCTTTTCACAAGCGGTCTCATGTTCTTCATGATCCAGCACATCACCTCGTTTTGGGGCCTATGCATCGGGATGTTCGCGATCATGACCATTGCCGACATGTTCCGGCCCGCGATGTTCGTATCGCTGGGCGCGTATGCGAAGCCCGAGAACCGGACGCGCGCGCTCACGCTTGTCCGCCTGGCGGTGAACCTGGGATTTGCGGCCGGTCCGGCCCTTGGCGGGCTCATCATCATGGGCATCGGTTACAAGGGATTGTTTTGGGCCGACGGGGCAACCTGCATCGTTTCCATCCTGATCTTTGCGCTCCTGGTCAAGGAAAAGACAAAATCGCCATATGCTGACAAGGAACATCCAGGCGAAGTTTTGACGCAATCGGTGTTCAGGGACGGGCCGTTTTGGCTTTTCCTGTTCATCAGTTTCTTGACCGCGATGGTCTTTTTCCAGATTTTCACCACGCTCCCGCTCTACCACCACGACCGGTATGGACTCACCGAATTCCAGACCGGCCTGTTGATGACGCTGAACGGATTACTGATCTTCTTCCTGGAGATGCCGATTGTCAGCATTTTTGAGCGCAAGAAAATTGACACGATCAATATCGTGCTTTGGGGTTCGCTATTGATGGCGGTCAGTTATTATGTTCTCCTTGCCGAAGGCTGGCCCGGCATCCTGGTGATCAGCATCCTGTTCATCACTTTTGGGGAAATGTTTGCCTTCCCGTTTTCCAATTCCTTTGCGATGGGGCGCGCACCAAAAGGCCATGAGGGCCGGTACATGGCGCTCTACACGATGAGCTTCAGCTTGGCGCACATCATGAGCTCGAAACTGGGTATGGAATTCATTTCGTGGTTTGGGTATTGGGGAAACTGGGCCTGCATGGGAACCTTTGGACTGCTGGCGGCCGGTGCGTCGGTATGGTTGCAAAGGATGTTGGCGCGGGAAACCCGCGTAAATCGATGAGCCACTGTAACGCAGTCCCATAATCTTCAACTACGGCCCCTTCCTAATCCAAGACTCCTTAAATTTTCGTTAAATAACTATTTTTATAGTTGCGTAACTAAAAATATAGTTTTACGTTTGTCCTGTATCTGCGGCGGTGCGTTAGGGATTGAAGCGAAAAGCCCGGGCCGGCCGGGTTTTGAAATCATGCTGTTGCCTCCAACGGGGAACCAACCTGTTGGCAGGCCCGAGTGAGAAGGCAACGCCCAAAAAGTTTATACCATGCAAAAGTTGACAAACAAAGAAGAGGAAA
>SXQR01000074.1 GCA_005792865.1 Flavobacterium sp.
CCGATGGGCCCGTTGCAGCTTGCCGATTTTATTGGCCTTGACGTATGTTTGGCCATCCTGAATGTCATGCACGACGGATTCCGCAATCCCAAATATGCCCCTTGCCCGCTGCTGGTCAACATGGTGCGGGCTGGAAAACTGGGCGTGAAGTCAGGCGAAGGCTTTTACGATTACAGCGAGTCCAAAAAGGCGGAGAACGTTTCCAGGCAGTTCCAACAGCGCTGAGATGGCCCGGATCGATCCATTTCGCGGTGTTTGCCCCACAAAGGACAAGGTCAGCCTGGTAAGTTCGCGGTCTTATGAGGAGTACCCGGCCGCCGAACTCGCGTGCCAGCTCCAGTTCAACCCGCTGTCTTTCCTGCACGTGCTCCATCCCGCGTACGCCGGAACGCACTCCACCGATAATGAAAAGCGCTTCCGGACCGTGCACCAGCGATATTCGTCTTTTTTTGAGGACGGCATCCTCGAGCGCGATCCGCAGCCCTGTTTCTACATCCATCGGATCATCAGTGGTGAGCGGATCTTTACCGGCATCATCGCCGCGACCAGTATTAACGATTACAAGTCCCAAGTCATTAAAAGACACGAGGAAACAATCAATTACCGAGTCGAGTTCTTTAAGGACTACATGAAATATTCAGGGTTCAACACCGAGCCGGTTTTGATGACCTATGGTTCGAATTCCCGCATCGCCGACTGGCTCGAAGAGCATACGCAGGCGCCGGCACATTTTGAATTTTCCACGAAGCGCCGCGAAAAACACCTGTTCTGGAAGGTCTCCAATACCGCGCAGATTGCACGCCTCAAAAACTACTTCGCCGAGATTCCATCGCTGTACATTGCCGACGGACACCATCGGTCGGCATCATCTGAAATGCTATTTGATGAAACAGGTGCCGACCACGGGCGGTTCATGAGCTACCTTATTGCCGAGGAAGACCTTCGGATATACGCCTTCCACAGGCTCGTGCGCGACCTCAACGGCCTGGATGAGGCGACTTTCATCAAACGCGTCTCCCAGGACTTTTTGATCGAACTTCGCCATCAGGAAGTGTTCGTACCCGGCGCATCGAACGAATTTGGAATGTACCTTTTCGGTAAATCCTACGCACTCACCCTGCGCGATCCAAACCACGCCTTCCAAACGCCCTTGGACGCGCTCGACAGCCATATCCTGTATCAGAAGATCCTTTTGCCGATCTTGGGCATCCGGGACCTGCGCAACGACGAGCGGATCGAGTATGTCCCCGCCAACAGGCCTGTACTTGATTTCCAGGCGCGTTTTGACGACGGAAACTTTGCCGTGGGATTTCTGCTCCACCCCTGTCCCGTATCGCTTGTCCGCGACATCGCCGATGCAGGGTTGGTCATGCCGCCAAAAAGCACTTACATTGAACCCAAGCTCCGAAGCGGGCTCATCATTCACGAATTTTGACCCAAATTGTCCGCAATATCGAAAACCTCAGGGCATCGCTCCCAGAAGATGTGACGCTGGTGGCCGTTTCCAAAACGCAGCCCACCGAAGCGATTTTGGAGGCATACAATGCGGGGCAGCGCGATTTTGGCGAAAACAAGATCCAGGAAATGCTGGCCAAGCAAGCGGAGTTGCCCAAGGACATACGCTGGCACATGATCGGCCACGTCCAGACCAACAAGGTGAAGCTCATGGCCGGTTTTGTCCATCTCGTGCACGGGGTGGACAGCGAAAGGCTCCTGGCAGAAATCGACCGGCAGGCGGATCAAGCGGGCCGTACGATCGACTGCCTTTTACAGGTCTTCATTGCATCGGAAGTGACTAAATTTGGGCTTGACGAGGGAGAATTATCGGAACTGCTGAAGAATGTCGCCAACGACAGATATCCATCGGTCAGGGTCCGTGGTCTGATGGGCATGGCGAGCTTTACGCAGGACGGGAATCAGGTGCAGCGGGAATTTGGATACCTGAAGTCGCTGTTTGACCGGCACGCCGCCAAACATGGGCTGGATACGCTTTCCATGGGGATGAGCGGGGATTTTCAAATCGCGGTTCGATGCGGAAGCACGATGGTACGCGTAGGAAGCCGTATCTTTGGCGCCAGAAACTACTGAATTGTACGCAATACTTGATATAGAAACCACCGGTGGCCAGTTCAACGAGGAAGGCATCACCGAAATCGCGATCTATCGCTTCGACGGGCACGAGGTGACCGACCAGTTCATTTCACTGGTCAACCCGGAAATCCCCATCCAGCCTTTTGTTGTCAAGCTTACAGGAATCAGCAATGCGATGCTGCGCTCTGCACCCAAATTCCACGAGGTTGCCAAACGCATCGTGGAGATCACGCAGGATGCGATTTTGGTCGCGCACAATGCGCCATTCGATTACAGGATCCTGCGCACCGAATTCAGGCGGCTCGGCTATGATTTCCAGTCCAAAACACTGTGCACGGTTGAGCTTGCGCAGAAACTGCTCCCCGAACAACCATCGTACAGCCTGGGCAAGCTCGTGCGGTCGCTGGGCATTCCCATGGCCGACCGGCACCGGGCCACGGGCGATGCGATCGCTACGGTGAAACTTTTCAAGCTGTTGCTCGATCGGGACAGCAACAAGGAAATCGTTCGCGAATTCATCCGCACCGAAGTGGAGAAAGGCCTTGAACCGAGGCTGCTGGACATTGTCGAATCCCTGCCGTCACGGACGGGAATCTATTACATCCACCGCGAGGACGGCACCGTCACCTTCATTGGCCGCAGCCGCAACATCCGCAAGAGTGTCAACCAGCACTTTGCAAGCGATGCAAGGATTTCAAAGATCCTGCGGTCGGAGGTCTTCAGGGTAACCTATGACGATACCGGCAGCGAAATGATTGCACTGCTCAAGGAACACGAACAGATCCGGGCGCTCACGCCCGCGCACAACCGCATCCCGAAAAAGCGGAATTACCAGTGGATGCTGACAATACAGACCGATGAACAGGGATTTATCACGCTCGGTTACCGACGTGCCGAAAAAAATGACCCGGCCTGTTTCCTCTCACGGCACGATGCCCACGCGAACCTCGTCCGCATCGCGCAGCAATACAAGCTTTGCCCCGCGCGTTGCGGCATTCTCGAGCCCGGCGCCGCATGCCCGGACAACACGCCCTGTGGCGCCTGCACGGGAGCGGAAGATGCCGCCGGGTACAACAAGCGCGTAAACGAATTCCTGCTGCGGAGCGTGCCGGAAACCGACAGTTTCATCGCCGTGGGGCGCGGCAGGACCATCAACGAACGAAGCGCCGTTGTGGTTGAAAACGGCCGATATCTTGGTTATTCGTTCTTTGACCTGAATTTCCAGATCAACAATAAAAATATCTTGAAAAACCTGTTGATTCCCCATCAACCGGAAGGCAACGCAAGCGCCATCATCAGGTCCTTCCTGATCAGGAATAAGGCGATCAAGATTATCCCGTTCGAATAGAAATGCCTATTTTTGAATAAAACCGGATTAGTGATCATACCCGAGAAACTTCGTGCGAGGTTGCACACCGTTATCCACGAGGCCGACACCCCTGCAGGCAAGGCCTTTGACCTGATCCTGCTGGCGGCCATCATCTTCAGCATCGCGCTTGTCATGCTGGAGAGCGTGGCGTCCATCAACAACGCATACGGGTACGAGCTCTACATGATGGAATGGGTCATTACCATCGCCTTCACCCTGGAATACATCGGCCGGGTGCTCACCGTGCGCCGGCCATTGAAGTACATGCTCAGTTTTTACGGGATCGTGGACCTGCTTGCCACGTTGCCGTCCTACATCGACCTGCTATTCCCGGGCCTGCATTTTTTGATCGCATTGCGCGCAATCCGTCTGCTTCGCGTGTTCAGGATACTCAAACTCGTGCACTTCGTGGGAGCCTCCAACCTGTTGGTGGTCGCCCTAAGGAAAAGCCGTGTCAAGATCATGGTCTTCCTCTTTACGGTTTTCGTGCTTTGCATCATTATGGGGACGATCATGTATCTCGTGGAAGGGCCGGAGAACGGCTATGCCAACATTCCCGTAAGCATTTACTGGACAATCGTGACACTGACCACCGTGGGTTTCGGCGATATCACGCCCCACACGCCATGGGGACAGGTCATCGCGTCCTGCATCATGATCGTGGGTTACGGCATCATCGCCGTTCCAACGGGCATCGTCACGTCCGAATTCCTTGCACAGGAACACAACGCCAAGAACAACACCCAGGCCTGCCCGGACTGCGGCGTCAACAACCATAAGGATGACGCCAACTTCTGTTTCCACTGCGGGGCCGCACTTCACTCCTGATATGGATCAAAACAAAAAATACCTGGTCGCAATAGTCGGCCCAACGGCCATCGGTAAGACCTCGTTGGCCATTCGCGTGGCAAAAGCGCTCAATTGCGAGATCGTTTCGTGCGATTCGCGGCAATTTTACCGGGAAATGTCCATCGGCACAGCCGTTCCAGCGCCCGCTGAACTGGCTGAGGTGCCGCACCATTTCATACAAAGCAAATCGATTTTCGACATTTATACCGTTGGCGATTTTGAACGAGATGCCATGGAAAAGATCACCGAACTTTTCAAGACAGACGATTATGTGGTCATGGTGGGCGGATCCGGGCTGTATGCCGATGCGGTACTCAAGGGTTTTGACGATTTTCCCGAAGTTGACCTGGAAGTCCGCACGCGCATCAGCAAGACCTACGCGCGAAAAGGGATCGAATGGCTGCAGGAGGAACTGGCGCGGGAAGATCCGGAATATTTCAAGGTCGTGGCCAAACTCAACCCCCAGCGGCTCATGCGGGCGCTCGAGGTGAGCGTTTCGTCGGGCAAGCCCTATTCGTCCTATCTCGGCATCAAACAAAACAACAGGCCCTTTACGCCCATAATCATCGGGCTCGAAGCCGATAGGCCGGTCGTGTATGAGCGGATCAACGCGCGGGTTGACCAGATGATGGAGGAGGGTTTTTTGGCCGAAGCCGAAGCGCTTTTCCCGCACCGCGAGCTCAACGCCCTGCAAACGGTAGGATACCGGGAGCTGTTCAGTTTTTTGGCGAAGGACTTCTCCTTTGAGTTTGCGCTGGACCTGATCAAGAAAAATACCCGCAACTTTTCCAAGCGACAGATGACCTGGTTCCGCAAAAACCCTGACGTAAAATGGTTCGATTACCAAATGCCAGATGAAAAGATCCTCAAGTATATCAACAAGCAGGTGAAAAAAGGAAATAGTAACTAGTGGCTAGCAGTTAGTGGCTGACGGCTGGTTGCGATGACCGCAAACCTGGACATTCGTCATTAATTTCGCTTCGCTACGTACAATTCGACCTTCGTGCCCCGGTCGTCATTCATCATAAAAAAAGCCCCTTTCGGGGCTTCCTGTCAGGATTGTTTTTCTTCCTGTTGCTGCGGTTGGTTCCGCTCCTTGTTCTTGACGACAAGCCTGAACCCTTCGCCGTGTATGTTAAGGATTTCCACATCCTCGTCCCGCTTGAGGTATTTGCGCAATTTGGCGATGTAAACGTCCATGCTTCGCGAGGTGAAATAATTGTCATCGCGCCAGATCTTGGTGAGGGCCAGTTCGCGCGGCATCAGGTCATTTTCATGAAGCGTGAGCATCTTGAGCAGTTCGTTCTCTTTCGGCGAGAGTTTGATGGGCTCCTCATTCTCGAAAGTCAGGAACCTAAGCTTTGAGTTAAGGTGGAATTTCCCGATCTGGAACTCGAACTTGACGTGGTCGTTTTTGGTATCTGCGGCCTTGCGCTGGATGATCGCCTTGATTTTCATCAAAAGCACCTCTGAATCAAAGGGCTTGTTCAAATAATCATCGGCGCCTACCTTATAACCTTTGAGCACGTCTTCCTTCATGGACTTGGCGGTCAGGAAGATAATCGGCACGTCCTTGTTCTTCTCGCGAATTTCCTTGGCCAGCGTATAGCCGTCCTTGTAGGGCATCATGACATCAAGGATGCACAGGTCGTAGGTATCCTTCTTGAACTTTTCAAACCCCTCCATGCCATTCTTGGCCAGGGTCACGTCAAAGTCGTTCAGCATCAGGTAATCTTTGAGGATGGCCCCAAAGTTCTGATCGTCCTCAACCAATAGTATCTTTTTATTTTCTGTTTCCATAGTCTAATTTATTAAGGGTAATTTTATTATGAAGGTGCTTCCTTTTCCTTTTTCACTCTCTACAAAAATCTGTCCGTTGTGATCTTCCACAATGCGTTTCACGTAGGCGAGCCCGAGCCCGTGGCCTTTCACGTTGTGCAAATCGCCCGTGTGCTCGCGGTAGAACTTCTCAAAAATCCTCTTTTGCGCGACTTTGCTCATTCCGGCGCCCTGGTCCCTGATCCTGATGATCACGAACTCCTTGACGTTCTCGGTGAAGACGTCGATGACGGGGTCGTCCGGCGAATACTTGATCGCATTGTCCAATATGTTTACAAGAACGTTGGTAAAATGCACATCATTGAGCAGCACATTGGTGCGCCGCGCGTTGAAATGCGTATTGATGGTACCGTTGCGGTCCTCGATGATCAGCCCCACGTGTTCAATGGCCTCTTCGAGGATCTCGTGGATATCGTTGTTTTCTTTCGTGATCTCAAGCTCTTTTTTCTCAAGCTTGGAAATCCTCAGGACATTCTCCACCTGCGCGTGCATTCGCTTGTTCTCGTCGCGTATCATCTGCAGGTAACGTTGCGTCTTCTCGCGGTCTTCCACGATTTTTGGGTTCTTGATCGCATCGAGCGCCAGGTTGATGGTCGCAATCGGCGTCTTGAACTCGTGCGTCATGTTGTTGATGAAATCGGTCTTAATTTCCGAAATCTGACGCTGCTTGATCAACTGGTTCAATGCCGACGAATAGGCGATGATGATGATCAGCGTAAAAACAATCGACAGTACCGTTATCCCTACCAGTTCCGAAAAAAGGAATTTCTTCTTCTGCGGAAAGGTCACCAACAACTGGTACCGGCTCTTTCCCTCGGCCTCTGCAAATACGGGCGTCGAATAGGTCGCGTACTTGTCGTACCTGAATTTATCCGACCTGATCTTCGTCGCAAGCCCGTTGCTGTAGATCCCAAATTCAAAAGGCGTCTTCACACCGTATTCGGCGAGTTCGGCCTCCAGCATTTTTTGAAGCCTCTCGTTTGAGATCCTGTCCTGCAATGGCATCGCCGAAGCAATGTCGCGGAAGGAGACTTCAAACGCCGCGTTCATGATGATGTCCACGTCGTCCGTACGATCGATGGTCAGGTCGGGCCGCTGATTGGGCTGCATTTCCGGATTGTCGATCGCACTGCCGCTGTAAAC
>SXQR01000075.1 GCA_005792865.1 Flavobacterium sp.
CTGCGTCCCGGTGAGAAGCTCTATGAAGAACTGCTGATTGGCGACAAGCCCAAGCCCACCTCCCACTCGAGGATCATGAAAGCCCATGAAGAGTTCGTTCCATGGGCGGAGCTAGAAAGATCTGTTGTTGCGCGACGGGCATTGTTTTCGGGACGGGGTGCTCAATCTTTGCAAGGTGACGGGTGGCCCCACCAATCGCTTCAAGATCGAAAGCGGCAGTTTCGAGACTCTTGTAAAACTTGCCGACGAGGGCCTCGGCATGACGCTACTGCCCTATCTCCACACGCTTGATCTTAAGGCATCCGACCAGGAGAAGCTGCGGCACTTCAGGGAACCGCGGCCTGCAAGGGAAGTGAGCCTGATTTTCCCGAGCAACGACCTCAAGCGGCACATCATTGACGCGTTGCGCAATGTCATTGCCGGCGTCATAAAAGGTGCGGTGGTTTTCCACAATGTGCAGATCATCTCGCCGCTGCAAAAAAAATAAGGCCCGTAGGCCTCATTCAATAACTAACGTCAGGCATTGCTGCAACTCCGGCTTCCCCGAGGTGTAATACTGCAGCCATTTCTTGAGCTGCTCGAATTCGTACGGCAGCAGGTTCTTCATGGCCTTGCGCAACTCCTTCTGGAACAGTATGGGATCAAAACTCACGCGTTCCAGTACTGATTTGGTGTAATCGTAAATCATTCTTGGCATATTGGTAAGATTTAGGGTTATCTTATTGAACTCGGGGTAAAATAAAATAATCTAAATCACAATACCAAACATTTCATCGATAAAATGCATCATTTCATCGTTAAATAACCATAAATTGCAAATATTGTAGGTTTTTTATTTCATTTTTAAAACAGTTCAAAAAAAAAGGGGCCTGAGCCCCTATCTGTTAACGAGTACGAGACATTGCCGCAGCTCGGGATGTTCGGTAGTGTAATTGAGAAGCCAATCGGTCAATTGTTCCACTTCATAGGGCAGCAGGGATTTAAGTGCCTTTTGAAGTTCCTTGCAAAACAGCAGGGGATCGAAACTCACCCTCTCAAGGATGGTCTTAGTGTAGTCAAACATTGTTCTCTTCATGTCTGGGGTTGGAAAATGTTGGTTCCTCCAAATATAGATAATTAATGCAGACGCCGTCCACCCCGAATTGTTAAATCGGTTTGCGCGCCCTGAACATCTCGCGCTTGCCGGGCGGGCCGGGCAATTTCTCAACGGCAAATCCCGCGGCTTCCATGTTCCTTCGGATGGCGGTGCGTGCGGCGTAGGTCACCAGCATGCCGCCCGGCTTGAGGGCATTGAACATGGCGCAGAATATCGCCTCGGACCAAAGGTTGGGCTGGAAACGGTACCCGAACGCATCAAAATATACAAGATCAAATTCGTTTGAGAAATGCACATCGTCAAAATGCCGGTCTATTTTGGTAAGCGTAAAATGCTCGGCAAGCATCTGAGGGACGTGCCACGGGCGCTCATGCATGTCCTTGAAGATGTCGGCATGTCCCAACAACGCGGGATAATTGAGCAACGCCGCCTCGGCATCCGTGACCGGGTAATGGTCGACACCGGTGTAGCTGATGGTGAGTTTGCGGTCAATCGCGTGGCCAAAGGTGATCAGGGCGTTCAACCCTGTCCCAAAACCCATTTCAAGAATGGAAACTTCACCTGAAAAAAGGTCCAGCCCGTTGGCGATGAAAACGTGCCGCGCTTCCTGGATCGCCCCGTGGCGGGAGTGATAGGATTCGTCCCAGTCAGGAATCCGGATGGATGCCGAACCGTCGGCGGTTTGCACGATCTCGCGCTTCAGCATCACTCGATGTAGAGCTTCTTGATTCTCGGGATGGGTCCGCCGCACTTGACCTCATGGCATTTGAGGCATGCATCAACACCTTCATTGAAATGTTTCTTGGCGTTGGCAGGATCCGAGTAGATGAGTTGTTGGGCCTTGATGAATTGCGCGGCCTGTTCCTTGAAGAAGGCGTCGTTTTCGGCCTCGTCGGTCATCACGGCCTTGTGGATGTCCAGGAAATGCTGGGGGAACTCCCCTATTTTCTCGCCTTTGCCGATCCGGTCCCGAAGCCGCTGGTTGTCCACGTACATCTGTTCCATCAACAGCGACATCTCGCTCATCTGGTACATCTCAAATTTTTTACCGGTTCCGGCAACGGCCTTGGCCGTATCGGCGGGCTGCTCCTGGGCTGCCTTGTCGTCTTCCTTGGATTCAAACCTCACGCAAGAGCCCAAGATTACCGCGAGGGCGAGGAGATAAAAGGACTTCATTTATTCGCGTATCATGACACCGTCGGCCTGGAAAGCGTAGGTCACCTTAGGCTTGGTGATCTTTGCGATCTCGGCTTCGGATTTACCGCCGTCCTTGGCGTAATGCTTTAGTTGCGCAACCGATACCACGTCGAGGTACGCTTTGCCATTTACAATAGCAGGTGATGCATCGGCGTTAAGGGGCACGAAAAACCCGTAATCCTTGAACCGGACAAACGACTCCTTGCCCGAGCCCAGATCCATCGACATCCAGCAGCCTTTTTTCTTGCAGACTTCCTTGATATCCGACGCAAATTTCACGCGAAGGGTGTCCCCGGTTTTCATCGATTGGTACTTCTTGAGCATTTGTTGTTTGGTCAGCACCTTGGAAGGGGCAAACTTGGCGCCGAATGTAGCATACTTGGGTTCCTGGTCGGCTGTTGCAGAAGGATCCGCAAAAGCGAATGCCAGCGTATCGGGCGGTGCGATCGAATCGGCCGGATGCTCGATGATCGTCTCATCCGATTTCACTTCCTGCGACTGCTGCCTGCACATGGCAAGCAGGAAAAAACTGATGGCGAATGCCGCGAATGTCTTCATCTTTACCTGATTTTTAGGGTTCGGGTCGTGCAAAAGTAATCAGATTTGCCTGAAATCCGAACCTCCGCCCCCGTTAAATATTTGAATGCGACACTTGCTAAATTTCTTTCGGAACCTATCGAGACCCGAAAAATTATCTATTTTAGCCGC
>SXQR01000076.1 GCA_005792865.1 Flavobacterium sp.
CAAGCTGCGGCCCTTTGGCTCCTCGACAATGTTGTAATGCGGCTCGATTTGCGCCATCCTGATCCGCGGAAGCGTCTGCATGTCAAAACTGCCGTCGGGTTGCCTGAACACGCGGTTGTGGTAATGATCAAGGCAAAGGCCGATCCAGTGGCAGTTCTTTTCGGCACCAAAGATGCCCGCCTCGATGATCCCCTCGCCTTCCGAGCCCACAAAATAAGGCAGGTGAAGCAAATCGTCAAAGGGTTTTACGACCTCAACATCGGTGTCCATGTAGATGCCCCCATGATGGTAAACGGCATGCAGGCGGATCAGGTCGGCGGCGAATGCGTATTTTTTTGCCTCGAACGCCTCCCTTACCCATTGGCTTTTGTCAAGCGGAAACCGTTTCAGGTCCCAGTGCATGAACTCATAATCCGGCAGTTTTTCGCGCCACGAATCCATCGTGCGGCGGATGCTTTCCGGAAACGGATCGTCGCTGAGCCAGCAGTAATGGATTATTTTTGGGATCATATCTTGTCTTGCCCGCCAATGAACGCCCTGCATTTTTCCTTCATGGGCTCGGCCAGCGCGTGGTGCTTGCCCAGGTTTTTGACCTTTGTGTCGCGTCCCACCTTGCCCTCGAGTGCGAAGTTGGCCGTATAATTCCCGGTCTTGGCGTCAATATCGATGCGGTTGAAAAGTTCCAGGATCCCGTCAAAACGGCATGAATCCACAAATGAGTCGAATCCGTTCACGAAAATCACGGGCGTCCCCATCGCCAGGCATGGCAGCGCGCAGTGGATCCGTGAGGTGATCACGAGTTTGGCCTTTGCGTATTTGTGCAAAAGGTCTTCGGCCATGGCGAATTTCTCGGCATCGGTGTATTTGCCCGCAGGCGGCTCCTGATTGACGTAGATCGCCGATTTGAGCAGGTCTTCGTCGATGAACCGCGCCAGGTGCTTCTTCTTGTCGCCCAGGCGGAAGATCTTGCCGTTCTGGATGCTGCGCAGGAATCGTTTGTAATTGTAGGTAACCTTTTCCCATGAGGGGTAGCTGTAAAGCGGATCGACGATGTAAATGTCATCGCCGCGAAGCGAGTCGTCCACCTTGTAGGTGTCCAGGGTCAGGGTGAGGCAGCCCGTGAAGTAGGCGTCGATGCCCTTGGCCTTGAGCGTATCGGCCGAGAACTGGTCGCGACAACCTATGGGCTGGTGCTTCTTGAGATAGGCAATGCCTTTCTCGTTGAGCATGTGCGGCGCAGCGGTATTGTTGATGTGGAACGACACGAAAAGCGGGTCGATGTCTTCAGACGGCACCCAATTGTGGATGTTGTGCGTGAACCAGCCGTTCATGATGACCTTGGTGGGGCCGCCCTTGTAATCGGCGAGCTCCTCGCGGTTGATAAATTCATCCACCCGTGGCAAGTACTGTTTGGCGGCAAGGCTCTGGATGTTGTCGCCCACATTGAAGAACTTCGCGTTCTCCTCGTATGTCAAAAGTCCGTATTTCATAGTCATATTGCGCGGCGGATCCTGAGGTAGGCACCGAAGAGTTTCGGGTACCGGTTGATCAGCACGTGTTTGATTTTTTGCATCCCCGAGGGAACGATGAGGTCCGCCTTTTCGCCTTGTGCGATCAGTGCGAGTATTTTTTGTACCGATGCGTTTTCATCGGCGGCATTTCCAAAAACAAAGGGTGTAGCGCCTTTCCGGGCTTTGGCCAGCATCTCCGACCAGAAAAACTGCGTGCCGCGGCTCTTGAATCCCTTTCCGATGGCTTTCTCGATCTTCAAATATACCGATGCATCGGCGTTGAAACCAAAGCGTCTCGGGTCTGAACCGGTTAAAATGATCCCAAACATAGTTCGGAGGCACTTTTCGCAAACCGAGCAATTGAGCCCGTCCTTGACATCCGAATAGCAGACGCGGAGCGTGACATCGGTACCAAGGTCATTCGCCGAGCGCACGATCTGGTCCACCTTGTCCTGTCGCATGAGCTCGAAACCGTCGTGGATCGCGGTGACGCCGGCCCATTTGACGCGGTTGTCGATCTCGGGCATCGATCCCCACGGATTGAACTCCATATGTGAGGAGCGCGTCGAGGCGATGTAAATTTTGTCGTAACCTTTGGCAAATGAAAGTGGCGCCGTCAGCCCGATCAGTGCAAGGCCATGCTGGATGTTGCCCCACCAGGCGAGGCTTTCAAGCAGTTGGTCCACCTTGTAATTGTAGAAGGTCCGCAGGTTGGAAGCGATCGCGTGCTTGGCATTGGGCGCAAGCACGGGTTCGGTTTGGTTGAATCTCACCACATTGTCCCACTGTTTTTGGTCTTCGAGGGTGATATCGGCGCCGTGAATCGTGATCAGCGCGGGCTTATGGCCGTAAAGCCTGAAAAAAGTCGCGAACGCGTCCACCCCGCCGCTAAAGAGCATGGCCGGCGTGCCGCCCGGGAATTTGTCATCGGTCAGGTGGCCGACACGAATTTCAGAACGGACCGATTCAATTTGCGGATAGTGGATTTCCCATTCCTTGCGGATGTCGGCAAGCGCCTGGTAAAAATCGCGGTCGAGTACGGGAACGCTGATATCGAAACCCGCAAACCAGGCAATTGGCGCAACATTGGCAAGCAGGGGAATATAGCCGATGCCCGCGGGAACCTGACTCATATCGCAATCGTAAGTGGCGCGAAAAAGTTCATTTTCCTTGAAAAACGGTGCGGCCGAACCTGAAAAGGAATAATCGTAACCGATCGTTTTCCCCGAGTCACCTAACCGGATGCCCCTGATTTCAAACATTCCTTTTGCTAAATTTGGGTACGGAGGACCTGAACATGTCAGCCTCTGTTTTATTGACGCCAAATTTAAGCATTACCAAGATATAAACGGCCGCGTAGATCGCGATTTTTGCCGCAAGGTTCAACCAGCCGTCGCCCGGCAGCCTGTCGATGAGCAATCCCAACGCCACCACCACCACGAATGAAGGGAGCAGCCCGCGGCACAGTTCGAGCAAAAAACGCGGGATATTCAGCCCAATGGCGCGCTGGTAGTAGATGTTCATGATGACCTGGCTCAGGAGCCATCCGCCCGTGGATCCAATGGTGAGCCCCACAATGCCATAGTCCCTGATGAGGTAGGTCCCGACGCCCGTCCCGAGTACGATGAGCAGGATATAGACCACCGCCTTGAAAGCGAATTTGCTGCGCGCCTCCAATATTGAATTCGCGAACGCCTGCACCAGGGGCAGCGTATAGGCCACCATGATGATCATTGAAATGGACCACGCCTCGAGGTAGGTCTTGTTCACCCACAACATCACGAATTGTTTCCCAAACAGGAAATATCCGCCAAGGATCATCAACAGGACAAGGAAAGAGATCCTGCCGATCCTGATCATCATCGAAGTCAGTTCCTCGCCCGATGCGTTCTGCACCGTCATCTTGGTCGCGCGGGGACGGAAAACGCCCGAAACCGCGGTGGAAAAGGCGCCGTAGTAGGTCCCCAGCATGATGCCGACACCATAGATCGCGACTGCCGTGGTCCCCGAAACCGACCCCAGGATCACCTGGCCCGCCCTCCATTGGAACTGCCCGACCATTGCGAAAACAAAAATCCAGACCGAGTAGGAGAAAATCCTTTTGACCATCGTCATCTCAAATTGATGGAGCCTGAACCGGACCTTGATGCGGCGCAGGACGTAATAGCCGTTGAGCGCGATGACCAGCAGCGTCATTACCGTGTCAAGGATCACGACCCCGATCGCATCGCCGCCCATGAGCAACAGTGCGACGACCAGTGCCGACCGGACGACATACTTGATGATGTTGAGCGCGCGCGGCCACACGAAATGTTCATATCCCGAACAGATCGCCGCAAAAGCACCGCCCGGCAGCGTCAGCGCAAGGTTGAAGATCAGGATCGCGAACATGATCCGTGCCTTCTGCATCTCGGCAACGGTCAGGGAACGCTCGAAAACATTGTCAAGGTTGAAATACATCGCAATACCCACCAGCACGACCAGTGCCGATATGACCGAGTAGATGATCATGGTCACGGCCAGGAAATTCTCCTCGCCCTTGCGGTCGTCTTCTGCCCTGTACTTTGCAACGAACCGGACAACGGTGTTGTTAAGGCCGAAATCCATCACGCTGATGTAGCCGATCACCGATCCGATCAGGGTATAAAGCCCGTAATCCGAATCGCCGAGCGTGCGGATCATGAACGGTGTCAAAACGATCCCCAGCAGATTGGTGAGCAGGATACTGACATAGGACAGCATGGCGCCTTTCTTGAGCTGGCTCATCAGAAAATCAGGTCA
>SXQR01000077.1 GCA_005792865.1 Flavobacterium sp.
CGTCATTCAGCTTTTTGACTTCGGAGGCCTTGTTGCCACGTGTGTCAACCGAAACCGAAATAAAAGCCTGATCGGGAATCACCTTTACCTTTCCTTCGCCCTGTACCGTGATTTGCGGCAGCGGCCTTTGGTTTTCCTGCGCGGATGCGGTGGCCGAAACGGCGATGAACAGGGCAATGAACAGATTTTTCATGACTTTTTATTTTAAGATTACTTTTTTGCCGATACCAAATCCCGTGCCGTCACAGCTTTCCCCTGCGTTCCATAAAGAACATGATGGCAATGGGAACTGCCAACAGGATGACCATCAACGTATTGGTCTCAAACAAATACGGATCACGAATCAGCGTGATGACATAGCCGCCGATGGCGCCGCCAAAGTGCGCGGTATGGCCGATGTTGTCCCGCCGCGATTTCATGCCGTAAATGGAATAAAGCAGATACCCGATCCCGAAGATATAGGCCGGAATCGGAATGGGAATGAAAAATAAATAAAGGTCCATTTCAGGCCGCAACAGGATCGCCGAATAGAGTACGCCCGTCACCGCACCCGATGCCCCGATCGCGCGGTACGAGTATTCGTCGCGGTGCATGTACAGGGTGAGCAGGCTGCCAAAGATCAGGCTCCCGGCGTAGATCAGTAAAAAGGCGAAAGTGCCCATGTAGGCGATCACCACGGGTGCGAAAAAGTACAGCGTGATCATGTTGAAGGCAAGGTGTGCGATATCGGCGTGAAGGAATGCCGACGAAAACATCCGGATCTGGTCACCCGCACGGATACTGCCCACATGGAATTCATACCGCCTGAAGAACGAAATGTCGTTGAATCCCTTGTAGCTCACCAATACCGTGGCCAGGATTATCGCGAGGACCGCTGTGCTCATAAATTATTTTTCACCGTAAATTTAAGATATTGCGCGCAATGGCCGCGGCCGCGCCACGATTTTAAGCCATATATTTGCAAAAAAAAGGCGATGCAGTTGCTCCTCTTTGTACTGGTGTATCCCATTCTGTGGATTATTTCCCGTCTTCCCTTTCCCTTGTTCTACAAATTTTCGGATTTTGTGTACCTTCTGGTCTACCACGTCATCGGCTACCGCAAAAAAACCGTCCGCCGCAACCTTGAACTCGCCTTCCCCGAATATACACCGGCCCGGCGGCTAGAAATAGAGAAGAAATCCTATCGGCACCTGTGCGACATGTTTCTGGAGATGATTAAGACGATGGGGATCTCGCACGAGGAGATCAACAGGCGGTTTACCTTCACCAATCTTGAAATGGTGCACGAGGCCGAGAAGGAAGGCAAGAGCATGGCCCTGATGGCCGGACATTACGGGAGTTACGAGTGGGTGATTTCCATGAACGGGCGCGTCACCTTTCCGGGATTTGCGATCTACAAGAAAATTGCGAACGAATATTTTGACAGGTTGATCCACCGGATCAGGTCAAAGTTTGGCGCCGCCTTGATCACGACCAAGGAGACCATTCCCACCATCGAGGCCAATGAACGGGCCGGAATCAAGGGAATTTACGGATTCGCCGCCGACCAGTCGCCCAAAGCCTCCAAGATCTACCATTGGGGCATGTTCATGGGAATCGACAGCCCCATCATCACCGGTGCCGAGATGTTGGCCAAGAAATACGACATGAACATCCTGTTTTTAAGGGTTCGGAAAACCGGTCGCGGGTACTATGAGGCGACGTTCGAGCGGCCGTTCCGCGACATCCGGGCAGTGCCGGATTATCAGGTATCGGACACGTTTATGCAGATGGTGGAAAAGCAGGTCCGCGAAGCCCCGGAATACTATTTATGGACGCACAAGCGCTGGAAAGTCCGCCGGCCTAAAGATCAAACCACTTCTGCACCATCGGCTTGAGCGAAACCTCGTCTCGGTGCCTGAATTCATTGGTAGCCTTCTCATAGTTGTAATCGGTGGCCCACTGCCGGTGATGCCGCGCAAGTTCTTCGATCGCATCGCACACATACCTGATTTCGGCATCGGTTGTCGTCGGATGCATCGACATCCTGATCCATCCCGGTTTTTCCAATAGTTCACCGCGGGTGATCTTATCGGTTAGTTCATGTGACTTTTCCTTGTCGACGTGCAGCAGGTAATGCCCATAGGTTCCAGCGCAACTGCAGCCGCCGCGGCTTTGGATGCCAAAACGGTCATTCAGCAATTTGACACCGAGGTTGAAGTGAAGCCCCTCGATGTAAAAAGAGATAACCCCCAGCCTTTCGCGGTGCTGGCCTGCAAGGATGTTAAGCCCGGGAATATTTTCAAGTCTTGCAAAAACATAGGACACGAGTTCGTGTTCCCTTGCCAGGATGTTCTGCGTGCCCATCTGTTCCTTGAGCCGGATGGCCAGCGCAGTGCGGATGGTCTGCAAAAAACCCGGCGTGCCCCCGTCCTCGCGGTCCTCGATATCGTCAATATATTTGTGTTCGCCCCACGGATTGGTCCAGCTGACGGTGCCGCCTCCCGGGTGGTCTGGAACCGTATTGCGGTAAAGCCGGCTGTTGAAGACCAGGATGCCCGATGTGCCGGGACCGCCCAGGAACTTGTGCGGTGAAAAAAAGATCGCGTCAAGGGCGCATTCGGGATCCTCGGGATGCATGTCAATGTCGACGTATGGCGCCGAGCACGCAAAATCCACAAAGCACAGGCCCCCCGCCCGGTGCATCAATTTGGCTATCTCGTGGTAGGGCGTCCGGATGCCCGTTACATTTGAACATGATGTCACCGATGCGATCCTGACCTCGCGTTCATCGTAACGGGATATGATCTCCTTAAATGTTTCCAGGCAGATCAGCCCCTGCGGACAGGCCGGGATCACCACCACGTCGGCGATGGTTTCCAGCCACGAGGTCTGGTTGGAATGGTGCTCCATGTGCGAGACAAATACCACGGGCCGCTTTTCGGCTGGTATGTGCGCATAGCCGCGGAGCTTCTCGGGCATTTTCATCCCCAGGATGCGCTGGAACTTGTTGACCACACCCGTCATCCCGGTTCCGGCCGAGATCAGTACGTCTCCCGGGCCCGCATTGACGTGGCGCTTGATGATCTTCTTCGCCTCGTGGTAGGCCATGGTCATCGCGGTGCCCGAAAAGGTGGTCTCGGTGTGCGTATTTGCCACGAAAGGCCCGAAATCGGCCAGCATCTTCTCTTCAATGGGCCCGTAAAGCCGTCCGCTGGCGGTCCAATCGGTGTAGATGATCTTCTGTTTTCCGAAAGGCGACTCAAATTCCTGCCCGATCCCGACGATATTCTCGCGGAACGGCCTGAAATAAGTCTCGAGCGACACGGTGGCGGTGGCTTCCATAACGTAGTTTTTAGATTCCGGCAATTTGTTTGATTTCGCCCACGATTCGCTCGGCCAGGATGTCGGCTTCGTTCTGCGTAGCGGCTTCGGTATAGATGCGGATGATGGGTTCGGTATTGGATTTTCTCAGGTGCACCCAGTTGTGGGCAAAATCGATCTTGAGCCCGTCGATCGTCTTGCAATCCTCACCCCTGTATTTGTCATACATTTTTTCGAGCACGAGGTCCACGTCGATTTCCGGGGTAAGTTCGATCTTGTTCTTGCTCATGAAATACGCCGAATACGTTTTGCGAAGTTCCGATACCTTCATTCGCTTATTGGCCAGGTGCGTAAGGAAAAGCGCAACGCCCACCAGGCTGTCCCGGCCGTAATGCAGTTCGGGATAGATGATGCCCCCGTTGCCCTCGCCGCCAATGACGGCCTTGTTTTTCTTCATCATCTCGACAACGTTCACCTCGCCCACTGCGCTGGCCTCGTAGGTCCCGCCGTGCAATTGGGTAACATCGCGAAGCGCCCTCGAAGAGGACATATTGGAAACCGTGTTCCCCGGAGTTTTGGAAAGCACATAATCGGCCACGGCCACCAGGGTGTATTCCTCGCCAAACATCTCGCCGTCCTCGCTGATGAAGGCCAGGCGGTCCACATCGGGATCGACCACTACGCCCAAGTCTGCTTTTTCGCGCACGACGAGTTCGCATATCGCGCCAAGGTGTTCCTTTAAAGGTTCGGGATTGTGCGGAAAGTGTCCGTTTGGCTCGCAATAGAGTTCGACTACCTCAACGCCCATCCTGCGCAGCAGATCGGGGATGATGATGCCGCCGGATGAATTGACCCCGTCCACGACTACCTTAAAACCTGCGGCGCGGACGGCCTGGGCATCCACGAGCGGCAAATTCAGCACCTGGTCAATGTGGATGTCCATGTAGCGGTCGTTGGACACCACCTTTCCCAGGCTGTCCACATCGGCAAAGGCAAATTCCCCTTTTTCGGCGATGGCGAGGATCTCGGCACCATCGGCACCGCTCAAAAATTCACCCTTGTCGTTGAGAAGCTTGAGCGCGTTCCACTGCTTGGGGTTGTGCGAGGCGGTCAGGATGATGCCCCCGTCGGCCTTTTCCATAGGCACGGCCACCTCAACGGTTGGCGTGGTGGAAAGCCCGAGGTCAATGACATTGATTCCCAGGCCAGAGAGCGTATTGGCGACCAGGCTGTGGATCATCGGGCCTGAAATCCGCGCGTCGCGACCGATCACCACCGTGCAGGCGCTGTTTATTGATTGTGACTTGAGCCAGGTACCGTAGGCCGCCGCGAATTTGACAGCGTCGATCGGCGTGAGGTTGTCTCCGGGATTTCCGCCAATGGTCCCGCGGATACCCGAAATTGATTTTATAAGCGTCATTTCGTGCAGTTTCACGCAAAGATAAACCTTGGCCGCATAATTCATATTAATTTTCACGGGCAATGCAAGAAATCGTATCTTCACGAAAGCATGAATTTTCTCGCACACATATACCTTTCCGGAGATAATGAACTCATCAGGATCGGGAATTTCATGGCCGATGGCATCCGCGGAAAATCATTTGACGATTATCCACCGGAGGTGCGCACGGGAATCCTGCTGCATCGCGAGATCGACACCTTCACCGATGCGCATCCGGTTTTCAGGACGGGAACCAAGAGGCTGCACGCCGACTTTCACCATTATGCAGGCGTGATCATGGATGTTTTTTACGATCACTTCCTCGCCGCCTCCTGGACATCCTACCACGATACACCGTTAGCCAAATTTGCCGCCGGTTTTTACGACTCGATGCAGCGCAACATGCACCTTTTGACCGACCGTGCCCGTGATATGCTGCCTATTATGCGAAAACACGACTGGCTCACCAGCTACGCGACCCGTGAGGGCATCGCACAGATCCTCTGGCAGATGGACCGTCGCACCGGAAACCGATCCGGGATGGCACAGGCCCCCGTTGCGCTGGAAGAATATTATGACCTGTATGCGGAGGAATTCACGCAGTTTTTCGCCGAGATCAGGATCATGGTGGGCCAAAAACTTCAAAAAGGTTTTAATTAAGCGTAATTTTGCGCGCCTATGAAACAGCGAAAAGCACCCGTGCATAAAATTGCGAGCCGCCACCTGTTGCGGCGCGCCGAGGGCGTTTTCTTTTTCCTGAAATCGCGGTTGAGCGAGCGCCACTTCATTTACCTTTCGAGCGTGGCGGTGGCCATTTCATGTGCCCTGGCGGTCATCGCTCTCAAGACTTTTGCCCATTACGTGTTTGTGGGTGCCAATTACGTCAATGCGTTTCTTAAACTGCCCTTCATCAACAGTATATTGCCCATCATCGGGATTTTGCTTACCGTTTTTGTCGTGAAGCACCTTTTGGATGGCAAGATTGAGAAAGGCTCGTCCCGAATCCTGTTTGCCGTCGCCAAGAAAGGCGGCGTCATGCCCCGAAAGCAGATGTACGCGCAGATCGTCACCAGCTCGCTCACCGTGGGGCTTGGAGGTTCGGCGGGGCTGGAATCACCCATCACAATCACGGGGGCGGCTTTCGGGAGCAACTTTGCGCAGCGTTACCGGCTCTCCCAAAAGGACCGCATCCTGCTCCTGGCATGCGGTGTTGCGGCGGGAATCGGGGCAGCGTTCAATGCGCCTATTGCAGGCGTACTCTTTGCGATCGAGGTGGTCCTGACCGATGTGACCATATCGGCCTTCATCCCCATCATGATATCGGCAGCGACAGGCGCGCTTGTTTCGGGGATCATTTTGGACGACGAGGTCCTGCTGTCTTTCCCCGGGACACATGTTTTCCAATACGAGAACATTTCGTATTACATCTTGCTCGGGCTGCTTACGGGGCTGGCATCGGTTTACCACGCACGCAATTTCCAAAAGGTCGAGAAATTCTTCGGACAGATAAAAAACAAGTCATACCGCCGTGCGATCTTCGGAGCGTCTATACTGGCCGTGATGATTTTCTTTTTTCCGACGCTTTTTGGCGAAGGCTATGAGAGCATCAAGACCCTGGCGACCGCCAACCCTGAGATTCTTCTGGACAACACGCTCCTGGCAGGATTCCGCGACAATCCGTGGGTATTGCTTGTTTTTGTTGGTGTGACCGCGTTGCTCAAGGCCTTCGCGACGGGGCTCACGCTGGGGAGCGGTGGGAATGGCGGAAATTTTGCCCCTTCACTTTTTGTGGGCTCGTACACAGGTTTTTTTTTGGCGCGCGCCGTGAACCTTACCGGGCTTACGCACCAGCTGCCGGTCGCGAACTTTACCATCGTGGGGATGGCGGGAATTCTTTCGGGGCTGTTCCATGCGCCGCTGACCGCGATTTTCCTCATCGGCGAAATAACCGGCGGCTATGGGCTGATGGTCCCGCTGATGATCGTGTCGTCCATCAGCTTTGCCGTTTCGAGACAGTTCGAGCGCTATTCGATGGATGTAAAACCGCTCGCCGACAAGGGCCACGTCTTTACCAGCGACAAGGACCGCAACATACTGTCCAACATAGACTTGCTGGCGCTTATCGACAGGGATCATCAAACCATTTCCAGGCAGGCCGAAATCACCGAGGCGGTGCGCATCTTCTCGGAACATCCGCAGAATATCATCCCCGTCACCGACGACCGCAACAACCTTGTGGGCATCATTGACCTGGACCAGGTGAGGCCCGTTATCTTCAACCAGTACCGCGTGAAGTTCATGCACCTGGCCGAGATCATCAGCCGCCCGCCGGAGGTCATCTCGACCGAGGACGGCGTGGAGGCGGTGCTTGAAAAATTTGAGACGGCCGGTGCGTCATTTTTGCCTGTCATCAGCAATGGGAAGTACTATGGTTTCCTTTCCAAGCAGGCCATACTGGAGGCCTACCGCCGCGGCCTTCGCGAAATGGTCATCGAATAGGTTCTTTAACAAATTCTTGGAATTCGGACCCGATGAAACCCGGCGCTAAAACTTTACCTTTGCTTTTTACTTGTTATGGTCAAAACCGATGAGCAGATCGAGGTGCTTGGCGCCCGGGTCCACAATCTCAAAAATATAGACGTCATCATCCCGCGCGAGAAGCTCGTGGTCATCACCGGGCTTTCGGGTTCGGGGAAATCGTCGCTTGCGTTCGACACGATCTACGCC
>SXQR01000078.1 GCA_005792865.1 Flavobacterium sp.
ATGCCTCGGCGATGCTGTTCGTATCGGCCAAGGTCTCGCAGTTTGCGCTCCTGCCTCAGGGCAAGGTCGAGGCCACCGAGCGCGTGCTGAACATGGTCACGCAAATGGACGCGGAAGGTTTCGGCAATTGTACCAATACCGGCGCGTGCGAGGTGGAGTGTCCC
Source organism: Flavobacterium sp. (assembly GCA_005792865.1). Classification (GTDB taxonomy): domain Bacteria; phylum Bacteroidota; class Bacteroidia; order Flavobacteriales; family Flavobacteriaceae; genus Flavobacterium. The sequence continues at coordinate 165 of SXQR01000078.1, forward strand.
AAAGGCATCTCGCTCGAGAACATCGCCAGGATGAACCGCGAATACCTTAAAGCGAGCTTCAAATAGCAAAGGCGTCCCCCGGGGCGCTTTTTTTTTGGTTTGGGCGTTGCGGCGCATCACGATCTTCCGCCATTCAGGCCTGTTCGCGCCGCCGCGCTGTACGCTGTGTCCCGCTTGCTGCGCTGCGCGGGTACGCCGCTGCCATCGCTAACGCAAAAGCTGTCAGCCGTCAGTTCAGAAGTTATCAGTTGTCAGTCGTCAGTAATCAGTTGTCAATTGTCAGTTCAGATTGTGCTAACTGACGACATATTGGATCAGAAGAGCATGTTTTTTTAGCGTATCATTTTGATTTGCGATCGCTAAACGAAATTAGGTTCCGATGATCCCTCAAACATTTCGTGAACCGCAAAACAAGCTGAAAGCTGACAGCTGATAGCTGAAAGCTTAAATCAGTATCTTTGGAAAAAGCCATCTCCATGAAGCGTTTCGGTCTTCTCGCCGCGATTTTTTCCGCCGCCCTTGCCCTGGCACAACCTTATCACCAATATGTAAATCCATTTATCGGAACCGGCGGGCACGGCCATACCTTCCCCGGCGCGTCGATGCCCTTTGGGATGGTGCAGCTTTCACCCGATACCCGCATTGACGGTAGTTGGGATGGATGCGGCGGCTACCATTACTCGGATAAGGTAATTTACGGGTTTTCGCACACGCACCTTTCCGGGACCGGCGTCTCCGATTTTGGGGACATCATGCTCGTGCCCACCGTAGGCGAGCCATCGTTATCCGTGAATGATTACGCATCAACGTTCTCGCATGACAATGAAAAGGCACATGCGGGGTTCTATTCGGTAACGCTGGACGATGGTCGAATTGGCGTAGAATTGACTACATCGACCCGTGTAGGCATGCACCGTTATACCTTTCCTGACACCGGAAAAGCCAACATTGTTCTTGACCTGAACCACCGAGATAAACTGCTTCAGGGCGAGGTGCGCATCACCAGCCCCACGGCCATCGAGGTCCTTCGCCGAAGCGAGGCCTGGGCGCGTGACCAGTATGTTTTCGCCCGGATCGAATTTAGCAAGCCTATGAGCGTTTCGGCAGTAAATAACAATGGATTTGCACTCGCAAAAGGCACGGATACTTATTTTGCGCGCAATGGTATCCTTTCATTAGCTTTTTCGACCCAGGTCAAAGCCGGCGAACAAATATTGGTCAAAGTTGCGCTATCGCCCACATCTCATGAGGGAGCCCGCCTCAATATGTCGGAGATCAAGGACTGGGACTTTGATGGTGTTAAATCGGATGCTGCCAAGGCATGGGACAAGGAACTTTCAAAGATTGAGGTTCCGCTTGAAGACCAGGACAAGGCAACCGTTTTTTACACCGCGCTATACCACACCATGCTTCAGCCCAATATCGCCCAGGACATCGACGGAAAATACCGCGGCCGGGACATGCAGATCCACCAGGCTGATGGCTTCGATTATTATACGGTTTTTTCGCTATGGGACACTTTCAGGGCGGCGCATCCGCTTTACACCTTGATTGATAAAAAGCGAACAGCCGACTTCATCAATACCTTCATCAAACAATTTGAGCAGGGTGGCGCTTTACCGGTATGGGAACTTGCGTCCAATGAGACGGGATGCATGATTGGATACCACTCTGTTTCGGTAATTGCCGATGCCATGGTCAAGGGAATCAGGGGATTTGATTATGCAAAGGCATACGAGGCCTCCAAAAGTTCGGCCATGCTGGATCATTTGGGACTGGACGCCTACAAGGCAAACGGTTTCATTTCCATTGACGACGAGCACGAAAGCGTGTCCAAAACCCTCGAATATGCCTATGACGATTGGTGCATCGCCCAGATGGCGGGCCCATCGCTCCTTGCCAAACCCGATGATTATGCCTATTTCATGGATAGATCGCGCAATTGGCAGAACGTGTTCGATCTTCAGACGGGTTTCATGCGTCCGCGAAGAAATGGCGGATGGGAATCACCATTTGAACCGCGTGAGGTCAATAACAATTACACCGAGGGGAATTCCTGGCAATATACATTTTTTGTCCCGCAGGACATTCCCGGGCTTATGGAACACTTTGGAATGGCGGCCAATGAACCGCAGCGCGCGCTTGCACTGGAGCGAAAACTCGACCAACTTTTCAGCGCACCAACGGCTACAACGGGACGTGAGCAGCCGGATATCACGGGCCTCATCGGTCAATACGCGCAAGGAAACGAGCCCAGCCACCACATGGCGTACCTTTACCATTTTGCCGGAAAACCTGAAAAGACCGCTCAAAAAATCCGCTATATCCTTGACGAGTTTTACAAAAATACACCTGATGGCCTTATCGGAAACGAGGATTGCGGGCAGATGAGCGCCTGGTACATCCTGAGCGCCATGGGCATCTATCAGGTAGCGCCGGGCAAGGCGGAGTGGACGGTGAACGAACCTTACTTCCCCAGCATCAAGGTCAATTTTGAGGACGGAACTTCCAAGACCATTACGGCGAGCACGCCCAAAGAGCAGTTGAGGACTTTCGGCTTTGAAAGGTCTTTTGCCGGTCCGGCTTATCCTCTTGCCCCGTCTTTCAGGGTCCCGGAAATCCACGCCCCGGCAAAATCATTCCTGAAGGATCTCTCGGTGACCATCACGCATCCGCGGCAGGACCTTGAGCTTTTCTACCGGGTCATTACGGCCGGCAAGGACAATCCACCGTTCAGGAAATACGTGGGAAAGGTGAAGTTAGACAAGACTTCAAAGGTAGAGGCTTTCGTGCAGGATCATAAGCAGAACCGCAGCAAGGTGGTTTCGGCGCAATACTTTAGGAAACCCAACGATTATGCGGTCACGCTCGCGTCAAAATACAATCCGCAATACCATGCAGGTGGCCCTGAAGGCCTTACCGATGGCATTCGCGGTAACGAAAACTGGCGCAAGGGTGACTGGCAGGGTTATCAGGGGCAGGATTTTGAAGCGGTCATCGACCTCAAGAAGAAGACGCCCGTCAGGAAGGTCACGGTAAGTTTGCTGCAGGACAGCCGGTCGTGGATCCTGATGCCGACGAAAGTTGAGGTGGAAACATCGGTCAACGGAAAAACATTTACAAAGCAAGGCCATATAACCATCTCTGAAGACCCCAAACGGGACGACACATTTGTGAAATCATATGTTGTAGAGGGAATGGACGGCAACGTAAGGTTTGTCAAGGTCAGGGCCGTCAATTATGGCAAATTGCCCGAATGGCACCAGGGATTCGGTGGTGATGCCTTTATCTTTATCGATGAAATCCTTGTCAATCAATAAGTGTAAAATCATGGATAACCCCTTAAACGTTGCGCTTGTCCAGACATCGCTTGTTTGGGAATCGCCGATGGAAAACAGACGGCACATTAGCGATCTTTTGGCGCAGGTAAAGGCTGACATGATCGTTTTGCCGGAGATGTTCTCGACCGGATTTACCATGGGTCCGGCGGCTGTCGCCGAGACGATGGAGGGGGAGACCGTCCAATGGATGAAGTCATGGGCGCGCGAAAAAAGCGCGGCTATCTGCGGAAGCGTGGTGATCCATGAGGACGTACACTACTATAATCGGCTGCTTTTTGTTCATCCGTCGGGTGAAATCCAATATTATGACAAGAGGCATTTGTTTTCCCTGGCAGGTGAGGATCAGGTGTATTCTACAAAAGGAAGCCGGTTGATCGTTGACTATCGCGGTTGGAAAATATGCCCGTTAATATGCTACGACCTGCGTTTCCCGGTCTTTTCACGAAACGATGTGGATTATGACCTGCTGCTCTATGTCGCCAACTGGCCGCAGCCGCGGATTTCGGCGTGGGATGCATTGCTCAAGGCCCGCGCAATTGAAAACATGTGTTACGTGGTGGCCGTGAACCGAATCGGCACCGACCAAAACGGACATTCGTATCCCGGGCATTCGCAAATCCTGGATTATTTTGGGAACGTCGTGCAAAGTGCCGGAAACGAAGCGGTCGTAAAACAGTCTACGATTGACCGAAGCGCGATGCTGCAGGCGCGCCAAAAACTTCCCTTCCTGAATGACCGCGATGATTTTACGGTAAGGTGACGGGTTGGTCCACATCCCAATTGGCCCGCACGTCTATCTCCTTCGGGAAATAGATCACCTCCTCAGCCTGCCTTCCTTCAAGAAAATTTCCGCTGTCCCATCGCTTATTGCCATTGACGTCGTAAATCACCCGAACCGTATATAGCGCCGGATCCAAGAGGTCAAAGGCGGTCACACCCGGAGCGGTCACATAGGCCGACGTTACGGTTTCGCCATTTGGTTTGGCAAGTTCGACGATGACCGGATACTGACGTACGTTGTCCAGCGTAAGCCGGAGGTTTCCATAATCGGACGTATTTTTTGTAACGGCCTGGAAGGAAATCGAATCATTTTTCTGTCCGTAAAAGTCAGTTACGGCGCCGGGAAGCAATTCGATTTTGTAAAGAGCAAGCGGCTCCCGGACGAAATCGAGGGTAAGCTCCATGTTAAATGCGTCGTATGTGGCCTTCGAGGGAATTGCAGTGGAATCGCGGCCGCTGACTCTGATCAGGGATTCGTCGATTGCGGCAAGCGGGCGGGTGGACCGGAGTTTAAAAGGGCTGCGAAGCGGCAACGTGCCACTAAATATTGGACTTAACGAAAGCGTATCGGCCTTCTGCGCTTTAATCCTGACATTGAATCTTTGCGCGTAATTGTCCTTGGATACGGCCACGTCCAACGAATCTGCCTTGATTGGGCGGTACCAGATGTTAAGCG
>SXQR01000079.1 GCA_005792865.1 Flavobacterium sp.
GGGCAAATCCACGTTCCTGAAGATACTTTCGGGGCAGATGGAACCCACATCGGGACATGTCCAGCTCGAGCCTGGCAAGCGCATGTCGGTCCTGAACCAGAACCACAACATGTTTGACGATTATACCGTCCTGGAAACGGTAATGATGGGCAACAAGGTCCTGTATGCCGTCAAGAAGGAGATGGACGAACTCTACCTGGACTACAACGACAAGAACGCCGACCGGATCGGGGAGCTGCAGGTACAGTTCGAGGAGATGAATGGCTGGAACGCCGATTCGGATGCCGCGGCACTGCTGTCAAACCTTGGAATAGGCGAGGACCTGCACTACACCCAGATGGCCGATATCGATGCCAAACTCAAGGTTCGCGTCCTTTTGGCCCAGGCGCTTTTTGGCAACCCCGATGTGCTCATCATGGACGAACCCACCAATGACCTGGACTTCGAGACCATTTCGTGGCTCGAGAATTTCCTGGCCGATTATGAAAACACCGTGATCGTGGTCTCGCACGACAGGCACTTTTTGGATGCGGTGTGCACGCATATTTCCGACATCGATTTTGGGAAGATCAACCATTACTCGGGTAACTATACTTTTTGGTACGAATCTAGCCAGCTCGCCGCTAAACAGCGCGCGCAGCAAAACCGGAAGGCCGAGGAGAAAAAGGCCGAACTCGAGGAATTCATTCGCCGTTTCAGCGCCAACGTGGCCAAGTCCAAGCAGGCGACTTCCCGCAAGAAGATGATCTCAAAGCTCAACATTTCCGAGATCAAGCCTTCGAGCCGCCGCTATCCCGCGATCATCTTTGACCAGGAGCGTGAGGCAGGAGACCAGATCCTCAACATCAAGGGCCTGAGCGCATCGATCGAGGGCGAAACGCTTTTCAAGGGCGTGGACCTGACGATGGCCAAGGGCGACAAGATCGTTGTGTTCTCAAAGGATTCGCGTGCCACCACGGCGTTTTACGAAATACTCAACAGTAACCAAAAGCCGGATTTGGGAACCTTTGAATGGGGCATCACCACCACCCAGGCCTATCTTCCCGCCGACAACCATGAATTTTTTGAAAACGACCTGACCCTTGTGGACTGGCTCCGGCAATGGGCCAAAACGGAGGAAGAGCGCGATGAGGTTTACATCCGGGGGTTCCTTGGCAAAATGATCTTTTCGGGTGAGGAGGCGCTCAAGACCTCGCGCGTGTTGTCGGGCGGAGAAAAAGTCCGGTGCATGCTTTCCAGGATGATGATGCAGCGCGCCAACGTGCTCATGCTGGACGAACCCACCAATCACCTTGACCTGGAGTCCATCACGGCTTTTAACAATTCACTCAAGAACTTCAAGGGCTCGGTGCTTTTTACCACGCATGACCACGAGTTCGCGCAGACCGTGGGCAACCGCATACTGGAACTTACCCCGCAGGGCGCCATTGACCGTTACATGACCTTTGACGATTACCTTGACGATCCCAAGATACAGGAGCTTCGCAAGAAAATGTACGCATAAAAAAATCCCGGATCGCTCCGGGGTTTTTTCGTTTTGGGTTATAGAATCTGGTTTGGTGGTTTTTATCTGCGAAAGCGGCTGATGATCCAGACAACTACGGCGATGACAAGAATGACCAGAAAGATCCCGACTCCCATCCCCACTTGAAAGATGTCACCGACCAGTTCACAACTTGTAGCCGTGAACATTACGGACATCAGCAAAAGGATTTTGGGCAAAAGGCTTTTCATAACGGCTGCTTATTGGTTATATGTAAAGGTCATCTTCTTTAACATGAATTGCATTACATAATTTTTCGCAATTGTTATATGGTTATGGATTCCTTTCTTGTTGGTATGATTTGACCTATTGGGCATAATTGGTCATAATAAGCCAATTTTAATAAAGTGGTCTTATTTGGCCCCTTTTCCGTAAGTTTGGCAAAAATCAATTCTTATGGTAGCGATCATTACGGGAGATATCGTCGATTCGCGAAAAGTCGCGCCGGAGGTTTGGCTTCCCCGCTTAAAGAAATATCTGCAGGAACACATTTCCAATAAGGATCTTTGGGAAATTTACCGCGGCGACAGTTTCCAGGCTGAAGTCCCCGTGGAAGATGCGCTTCGCACGGCCTTGTCAATCAAAGCGCTGGTAAAGACCAATAATATTATCGATGTCAGGATGTCCATCGGAATCGGTGACAAAATATTCGATGGGCGGAAAATCACCGAATCCAATGGGACCGCCTTTGTCAATTCGGGGGAAAGTTTTGAGCGCATCAAGAATTTCACGCTCATCACGCAGACTCCCAACGCAGAATTCGACGAATATTTCAATCCCATCCTGCGGCTCATCGGCTTTATCGGCAGCCAATGGAAACCCGTTACCGCCGAGACCATCCATTTTGCGCTCACGCACCCCGCATTATTGCAGAAGGAGATCGCAACGCGCATGTCAAAGGACAAGACAACCGTCAACAAGGCCCTGAAGCGGGGAGGGTATGACGAGATACTGGAGGTCCTTGATCTGTATTCCAAAATAGTACGGTCATGGGCGAACTGATCCTGAAGATCGCCATCGCCCACCTATTGGGCGATTTTGTGTTCCAGTCCAACAGGATGACAGCCGACATCGAGCGCCGGAAATTCGCCTCGCCAATGTTTTACCTCCATATCGGCATCCATTTCCTGTTGCTGCTCCTGGTGACCGGCTTTGGGCTCAATTATCTGTTTCCCGCATTGTTGCTTGCGATCTCACACTTTTTGGTGGATGCGATGACCAAGATCTGGCTGGCGCCGAAAATCGGGAAAATGGCCAACTTTGCATTGGACCAGTCCCTGCACGCAGTGGCGATCGCGCTCTTCGTGCACCATTTCCACCCCTATCGGATCGATTTTGAAATCATCTTCAACTACGGCAGCTATTTGTTGACGGCCGCGGTTTTGGCAACCACCTTCGTATCGGCGATCGTGGTCAAAAAAATGATGGAGGGCTTCCACTATCCGTTGCCCAATGACGGACTTGCCGAGGCTGGAAAATACATAGGCATGCTCGAGAGGCTCTTTATTTTCGTGTTTGTCGTAAATTCCTTCTGGGAAGGCGTCGGCTTTTTGTTGGCCGCAAAATCTATTTTCAGGTTTGGCGACCTCAAGGAAAAAAAAGATATCAAACTTACCGAATACATTCTCATCGGAACCCTTTTGAGTTTCGGCCTTGCACTGCTTATCGCGGTAGGCTACCTCAACCTTCTGTAAGATCTCGTCAAAACCCGCCCATTTTTGCGACCCGGTTTTTCGGTGTTTTTCACTACTTTTACAGCGCCAATCCTTCAACATGGGCCAGAAAGTCTTATTGACCGCAAAAGAGGTGGACATCATCCTGAACCGCCTGGCGTGCCAGCTCATCGAAAAACACCTTGATTTTTCGCAAACGGTCCTCATCGGCCTCCAGCCCCGGGGCAAATTCCTGGCCGACAGGATCCGCGATCTTTTGCAAACCCGTTATGGCGTGGCCGATATTGTGGTCGGGTATCTCGACATCACTTTTTTCAGGGACGATTTCAGGCGCACCGAAAAGCCAATCGAGGCCAGCGAGACCCGGCTTGACTTCCCAGTTGAAGCAAAAAACGTCGTATTTATTGATGATGTCCTCTACACCGGCCGGAGCATCAGGGCCGCACTCACGGCAATCCAGACCTTTGGGCGCCCGGCCAACATTGAACTGCTCGTACTCATTGACCGACGCTTCAGCCGTCA
>SXQR01000004.1 GCA_005792865.1 Flavobacterium sp.
AATTTGCCTAAAACATCAACATGGAAGTAAAGGATTCCAACGGGAACATTCTCAAGGACGGCGACTCGGTTACCGTAATCAAGGATTTGAAGGTCCGCGGTTCAAGCGACGTCATCAAGCGAGGTACCAAGGTCAACAATATCAACTGACCGACGATCCCGCAGAGATCGATTGCCGTGTCAACAAGACCGCGATGGTCCTGCGCACCGAATTTGTCCGCAAGGCCTGATCATTCCGCGGGCCTTACCGTGATGGGCATGGTATAGGAAGTGCGGACGGGCTGGCCCTTGATCATGCCGGGCTCCCATTTGGTCCGCAGCGATTTAAGGACCCGGATGGCCTCCTTCCCCGCGCCGAAGCCGGGATCGCGCAGCACCCTGATGTCGCTCAGCGAACCGTCGCGCTCGATCACGAAGGAGACGAATACGCGGATGGTCTGCCCCTCCGTTTCAAGGCTCCTGAAATTCTTTCCCACGAATCCGTAAAAGTCGTCCAGCCCTCCCGGAAATGCAGGTTGCCTGTCCAGCGTGGCGGGAATCGCGATGACATCCGGGGGAGCGGTAGGCGCGGGTGGCACTACTGCGGCGCCTCCTGGCTCACCTGCTGAAAACGCGCCATTTCCCTCTTGTCCCGAGCCGGAAGGCTGGTGCGAAGACGTTTCCGGTTCATGGGCGGGCTCCGTTTCCGGTTCGGGCTCGGGGGAAGGCACGTAGGCCGGATTGGCAGATTGTGCCGGCGGTTTTGGGACCGTTGGCCGAACGATTTCGGGAACCAGGTGGACCGGCCGTACGGTGGGAAATTCGGCGGTGGGAAGCGGTTGCAGTGCCGGTTGCGTTGATAATAGGTTAATGAGTACAAAAATCCCGCAAGCGGCAGAGAGGATCATCAGTCCGTAAAAAAAGGCCGAAAGGGTGGTGCGGGCATTTTCGCGTCGGAGCTGGTACGCGCCGTAGGCTTGGTTGCGGCCCTCGAAGACGATGTCGGTCCATCGGCAGCCAAAGATACTAACGGTGTTCATGATATGATGAATTGGTTAGGTATCAGTGCTTCATGCCGTAGTTTTTTATTAATAACTCCGGCGTTGGGAAAAAATTGTATAAATTTTAAGAAATTTTGCCCCCTTCGATAATCGCGGCCAGCAAGTTCTTCGCGCGCAGCAATTTTACCTTGATGTTGGTGAGCGGTTCTCCCAGGTGGTCGGCAATTTCCTGGTAACTCAATTCCTGGAAGTACCGCAACTGGATCACCTCCTGATAGTGCGGCTTGAGCTGGCGGATGCATTGCAGCAGGCTGGAAAGGTTTTGTTGACGGATGAGCTCATCCTCAGCCGAAAGGGTGGTGTCGGCCACGTCATAGGCGGGATGGTCCTCGTCCCGGTTGAGGTCAACGATGGGCGAGGCCTTTCGGCGGCGCAGCATGTCGATATGGACGTTTTTTGCGATCGCGATCAGCCAGGTGTTGAACTGGAAATCGGGTTTGTATGTGGAAAGTTTGTCGAAGGCCTTTGAGAACGTCTCGATGGTAATGTCCTCGGCATCGGTTTCATTTTCGGTACGCCTGAGCATGAATCCGTAAACCTCGTTCCAATATGAATCAAGAAGATAAGTGAAGGCGGTCTGGTCGCCCTGCCTGGCTTTCTCTATGTACCGGTTTATTTCCAATGCACGGGTTTGGAGAATATGTTGGAAAAGAAGACGTTGAGTTGGGTAAAGATAAGCACTATTTCAATGACGGGGTAGGCGTACATGACGTCTTTTTCGCGGAGTTTGCCCGCTGAAAGTCCCAGCACGGTCCATGTCAGGGCATACCGTCCGAGAACGATAGACCCCACGACGATCCATTGGTATTGGAAGGCCAGCAAGGTTATCGCCATCAATATGAACAGCAGTTGCGAGACGTAAAAAAGGCCCAGTTGGAATTTGTCGCCCCATTTGTAATGGCCCGCCGTGGAAACGTGCCTGCGCTTTTGGGTGAACCACTCCTTGAATGTTGTCTTCGGCTTTGAGTAGGTAAAGCTTTCCGGAGTGTAACTGATCGTGGTATTTTTGCCAGTGGCTGCCTGGTTGATAAAGAGGTCGTCGTCGCCGGACCTTATTTTCATATGGTCGATGAAGCCGTTCACATTGAAAAATTCTTCGCGCTTGTATGCCAGGTTACGGCCGACCCCCATGAAGGGCCTTCCGGCTTTTGCCCATGAAAAATATTGCACCGCGGTAAACATGGTCTCAAACCGGATGATCTTGTTGAGGAATGAGCCGGCGATGCGCTCATATGCGCCGTAACCCAGTACAATGGTTTTTTGCATCGTGAACTGCGACGACATTTCCCGGAGCCATACCGTTGAGGCGGGGCGGCAATCGGCATCGGTGAACAAAAGATATTCATATTTTGCGGCCTTGATCCCAAGGGTAAGCGCAAACTTCTTATTGCCCCAGAACGCCTCGTTGTTCTCGACTTTTACCAACTTCACATTAGGGTATTCCCGCTCGAACTGCTCAAAAATCTCAAGGGTCTCATCACTTGAAGCGTCGTCGATCAGGACGATCTCAAAATGCGGGTATTCCTGCGCGGCAAGCATCGGGACAAAGGCGCGGACGTTTTCGGCCTCGTTCTTGGCGCAGACGATGATGGAAACGGGAATTTTTTTTGGGGTGTTCTTTTGCGCCTTCGCAAAACCAAATTTACCAAAAATGCCAAGGTAATAGAATAGCTGGATGGCAACGATGACGATAAAAGCGTAGAAGGTAATGATCAGCATATAGGCAAGAGACTTTAAGCGGTGCAAAGTTAGTGAATTGCTGTTGACCGCAGGCACGGGAAATGTGATTGAAGATGCTAAAAAGTAACGACCATTTCTAGCGCACTGCCGTGCCCACCCGCCGCAAATTTCGCCGCTTTCAGGCCTTCACCCCTGCGGTTTTCCCACCATTCTCTCAATCCGATCGGCGCTGCCTCCGCATTTCCCTCGCGATTTCCTGGTCGCGACCTTCCGCACGTTTTTCAAGCGCCCTGATCACCGCCTCGTGGTTTGCCTGGTCGCGGTTTTGCGAAAGTTTTTGTTTGGCGTGCAATTCGTCGATACGAATCTCAAAAGCGACGATGGCCCGGGCCTGCCGCATGGTTTTTTCCGACAGATCCTCCACCGACACCGGATTTTCCAATCCCTGCTCGTAGTGCCGCGTGAGTTCGGACAGGTGCGCAATGGTTTGGTCGTGGTCCAGCACACGTGCGGTTCCGTAGGCATGTACGGCGATGTAATTCCAGGTCGGCACGTTTTCATGGTCATACCACGATGAGGAGATGTAAGCGTCCGGACCCAGGAAGATCGCAAGGATTTTTGCGCCCTGAAGCTCGCGTGCCTGCGGGTTTTCAATTGAAAGATGGCCATGCAGGAATTGGCCCCCGGCCGTTTCCCGAAGCATCAGCGGGAGGTGTGTCGCCCAGGGATTTCCGTCGGCCGTGGTCACGAGCGTCGCGAAACCGTTGGCGCGGATAAACCTGGAGATCTCCTCCGGATCGTCATTTCTGTATATATCTGGAATGTACATTTAAACGATGTTGACTTCGGCCTCGATCTCGATCCCGAATTTTTCCCTTACCGTTGCCTGTACGTCCTGCGCCACGGCCAACAGTTCCGATCCCGATGCGCCGCCGTAGTTGACCAGGACCAGTGCCTGGTTCCTGTGCATGCCGGCATTCCCAAACCGTTTGCCCTTGAAGCCCGCCTGCTCGATTAGCCAGCCCGCGGGTACTTTCACGAGCCCGTCGCCTGCCGGGTAATGCGGCATCTCGGGATATCGGGCCGATGCCTTGTGATAAAGCGATTCGGGAATGACGGGGTTCTTGAAAAAACTTCCGCTATTGCCGAGTTCCTTCGGGTCGGGCAACTTGCTTTGCCGGATGGCGATCACCGCGTCGCTGACGTCCTTGATCGTCGGGTTTTCGATTTGTCGCTCGGCAAGCATCCTGGTGATGTCGCCGTAGCCGGTGTTGATCCTGTGATCGGCCGTCGTGAGCCTGAATGCCACCGCGGTGATCACGTAGCGCCCCTTCGCCTCGTTCTTGAAGATGCTGTCCCGGTATCCAAACCGGCACTCGGCATTTGAAAAGCGGCGGATTTCCAGCGTCCTCATGTCCAAAGCCTCGCACCAAAGCATGGTATCCTTGATCTCGGCACCATAAGCGCCGATGTTCTGGATGGGCGTCGTGCCCACATTGCCCGGGATGAGCGACATGTTCTCCAGTCCGCCAAAACCGTTGGAGATCGCATACAGTACGAATTCGTGCCAGTTTTCCCCGGCCATGGCCTCGACCACCGCGTGCGCCTGGTCTTGTTCCAGGATTTTCTTTCCTCGCAGGTCCACGTGTACCACGAGGGCATCGACATCGCGCGTGAGCAGCATGTTGCTGCCGCCGCCCAGGATAAAGATTTGCTCGCCGCGGTTTGACTCCAGGACGTCCTGCAGTTCCTCCACCGAATGCACGGCCACGAATTTCCGGGCCTTGACGTCGATACCAAAAGTGTTGTGATTCTTGAGCGAAAAATTTTCCAGGATCTCCATTATTCGTGGGTTAAGGCGCGGTTGAGGAATTCGTTGAGCGGACGCAGCGCGATCAGGTCCTGGCAGGTGGCCTTCACAAAATCCTTGGATTTGAGATCCTTGTCGGCGATCTTTCGGGTGGCCGTAAAGCATTTGAGTTTCAGGAATTCGGCGGCGGGATGGTCTTTCTCGTAGCCTTTGGGCATCGTCTTGAGCGCATTGTCCTCGTTGCGGTCAAGCGCGCCAAATACGTCGCGGAACTTTTTTTCGGTAACGATTTTTTCCAGGTCCTCGTGGAAGTAGGCAATCTCGCTCCTGATTTTTTTCAGGTCGGGCGCGTCGGGATAATAAACACCGCCGGCCATGAAGCTTCCGCCCGGTTCGACGTGGACGTAATAGCCTGCCAGATTGGTATTCTTCTGGCCCGTTGACATCCAGATCGCAAGGTTGGTCTTGTACGGCGATTTATCCTTGGTGAAGCGTATGTCGCGGTTGATGCGGAACATGCAATCCTTGGGCTCGAGGTGCCGCAACGAGGGGTCGAGCTTCTGCATCTGCTCAATGAACGCCGACACCAGCACGACATAATCCTTCTTGTACTGCTCGTAGCGCTTCTTGTTGGCCATGAACCAATCGCGGTTGTTGTTGGCTTTGATGTCTTTCAGGAATTCCAGGTTTTCCTTTGCGATCATTTGATTTTCGATTTTAGTTCGTCCTCGGCGATGAATCCCGTCTGCAACCATTTCTGCACGCCGTTCTCGAAATACATCGTGAGCGGAAGCGCATCGGCCCCCATTTGCGACAGCAGTCCTTTATGCTGGTCGGCATCCAGCCTGACCACCTTTACCGTCGGCACATCGGCCTCCAGCGTGTTCATGTACGGCTCCATTTTCCTGCACGGGGCGCACCATACCGCATGGAAATTGACCAGCACTTTTGGCGCCGATGAAGTGAGTTTGTCAAATGCGGCTTTGCTGATCCCGCCGGTTGCCTTTGTGCCCTTTTCGGCGTCCCATTTCATGATTCCCCCTTTAAGGTCGACAACCGTGTAGCCCATCTGTCCAAGCTTTTGCGCCGCCTGCCCGCTGCGTCCGCCGATTTTGCAATAGACAAAAACAGGTCTGCGCTTGTCGAGCCCGGCTGCCTGCTTTTCAAAATCGCCGCCGTTCCAATCTATGTTTTTTGCGCCTTCGATGTGCCCGGCCGCAAATTCGCCAGGGGTGCGCACGTCAATAAGCTGTGGATTTTGTTCCCCGGCCATCTTTTGGGCGAATTCATTTGGCGGCACTGCCGTTGCGCCGCTGTTCTGTCCTTGGCACGAAACGGCAAGGGCGAGTACTGCGAGGATTGCGAGTAACTTTTTCATGATTTGGATTTAATCGTTGAGGTTGAACATTTTATAGGACCGGTGCGTCGATTTGACGATTTCCTCGGTGCGCGCGGCGTGGGTATCGGAGATGAACAACTGCCCGAACGAATCGTTGTTGACCATCTCGACGATCTTGGCCACCCGAAATTCATCCAGCTTGTCAAAGATGTCGTCGAACAAGAGGATCGGCAGTTGGCCGCTGCGCCGTTTGACGAATTCGAACTGCGCAAGTTTCAGCGCGATCAAAAATGACTTCTGCTGGCCCTGCGACCCGAACTTGCGGATGGGGTGCCCGTCAATCTCAAACAGCAGGTCGTCCTTGTGGATGCCCGCGGAGGTGTACTGCAAAACCTTGTCGCGGTTAAAGTTCCGCAGCAGCAGGTCAGGGTAATCCCCCGGCTCGAGATCGCTTCGGTAAACGATGCCCACACGTTCGCGCGAATCGGAAATCACCTCGTAATGCTGGCGGAAAATCGGGATGAAATCTTCAAGGAACGCCCGCCGTTTCTCAAAAATGGGCTGTCCCAGGGCGGTGAGCTGCGCATCATAGACCGAGAGCGTCTCGGCGTCATGCGTGCGATTGATCGCAAAGTATTTCAAGAGGGCATTGCGCTGGGCGAGTACCTTGTTGTATTGGATGACGTCTGCCAGATAGGCCTGGTCGAGCTGCGAGATCACCAGATCCACAAACTTGCGCCTTTCCTCGCTGCCTTCGGTGATGAGGTCGCGGTCGGCAGGGGAGATGATCACCAGCGGAATGAATCCCACGTGTTCCGATATTTTTTCGACCGGCTTGCCGTTGTGCTTGAGCAGTTTCTTTTGGCCCCTGCGAAGGCTGCACACCACGTGATGGTCGCGTCCGTCCTTGTCGAACGCGCCGTCGATCACAAAGAAATCCTCGCCGTGGGTGATGTTCTGGACCGCAAGCGGATTGAAATAACTTTTCCCGAAGGCCAGGTGATAGACCGCGTCGAGGGCATTGGTCTTCCCTACGCCATTGCGCCCCGTGAAAAAGTTGATCTTGGCATCAAAATCAAAGGTTTCGTCGCGCAGGTTTTTGTAGTGGAGGAGGGAAAGCTTTTTAAGGTGCATAACAGGCGGGTAACCTTTGCGGAAAGACCGCTGCAAATTATTGAAAATTTCCCGCAAATGCCTTTTGCATTATAATAAAAATTTTATTTTTGCGGCTCATTAATTTAAGATAAATGGCAACGTACAACAAGAGAGGTTACAAGGCGCCCAAGGAGAAGGTTGAAAAGGCGGAGGTCGTGGAAGATGTCCAGATCGAGGAGAAGGATTCAACCACCGCAGGCGTTTTCTCAAAACTCGACCAAGGTGCGTCGCGCACCGAGGAATGGGTGGCCCGCAACCAGAAATACATTATCGGTTTCCTGGCGGTGGCTGCACTCGTGACGGTTGCCTATCTTTTGTACCAGAAATTTGTCGCCGAGCCGCGTGAGACCGAGGCGGCCGAGGAAATGTTCATCGCACAGCAGAACTTCCAGAAGGCTGTTGACGGCGCTTCGCCCGATTCGCTTTTCAATCTGGCGCTCAACGGTTCCGAAGGCAAATTTGGCTTTTTGAAGATCGCCGATGAATATTCGGGGACCGATGCCGCGAACCTTGCGCATTACTACGCCGGGATTTCGTTTCTCAACACCGGAAAGTACGCAGAGGCCATCGAGCACCTGGAGAAGTTCAAATCGGAAGATGAGATCCTGAGCACGTTGGCACAGGGCGCAATCGGTGACGCGTTCGCTCAAAAGAACCAGCCCGCCGAGGCACTTGAATATTACCTCAAAGCGGCCGGCATGAACGAGAACGAGTTCACCACGCCGCGCTTCCTCTTGAAGGCAGGCCAGGCCG
>SXQR01000080.1 GCA_005792865.1 Flavobacterium sp.
CAAGACCGTCATGGTCGCCCTCAACAACAGCAATGAAACCCAGGCGCTCGACCTTGGCCGCTTCAGCGAGAACATCCGCTCATCGCTGTCGGGAAAGGATGTAATCACGCAAAAAATCGTAGATTTGAAAAACGTCCTTGAAATCGCGGCCAAAACGCCCATGATCATTGAGCTGAATTAATTTTTGGAGCCGTTTCCCGCTGTTCGCTGCAATCTTTGAGACCTCGAAGGTTTTAAAAACCTTCGAGGTCTTCCAAAGGATTTCCGCTGCCATCGGGGCTAAACCACACGCATGAAGAAGATCTTTTTCCTTTTGCTATTGATCGCCGCGGGAATGTCCGCGCAAAACCCCGCACGGCAATACCTCGGTCACACCCGCTCCACCCAGGGCATCGAGATAAAAGTCACCGACGGGACCTACCACATCCGGTTCTTCAACCCCTACATCGCCGAAACCTCCTTCATCCCATCGGGCGAAACCCATGATCCCGTTTCGCACGCGGTCGTGGCCCAACCGTCCGTCACGCCAGTCAAACAGGAAGAATCGGCGCAAAAGCTGGAATTCATCACCTCCGGAATAACCGTCCAGGTGGAAAAGTCGCCGCTTCGGATCAGTTATTTCCTGGGCAGCAAACTGCTGCTGTCGGAGAAAGCGGGTTTCGTTCAAAGGGATTCGGCGCGCGCCCTGACCTTCAACCTGCGGCCGGACGAGGCCCTGTATGGCGGAGGCGCACGCGTTCTGGGAATGAACCGCCGCGGAAACCGGCTCAAGCTCTACAACCGAGCGCACTACGGCTACGAGACGCGATCGGAACTCATGAACTTCACGATGCCCATCGCGCTTTCCTCAAATATCTACGCGGTGCATTTTGACAACCCCGCCATCGGTTTCCTTGACCTTGACAGCAAAAAAGACAATACGCTTGAATATGAGGCCATATCGGGCAGGATG
Organism: Flavobacterium sp.; assembly: GCA_005792865.1. Lineage (GTDB taxonomy): Bacteria > Bacteroidota > Bacteroidia > Flavobacteriales > Flavobacteriaceae > Flavobacterium. The sequence continues at coordinate 953 of SXQR01000080.1, forward strand.
ACCTATCAGGTCATAGCCCACGAAAACTGGCAGGGCCTGCTCGAGAACTACACGCACCTCACCGGCCGCCAGCCGCTGCCGCCAAGGTGGGCGCTTGGAAATTTCTCGAGCCGGTTCGGCTATCATTCACAACGAGAGGCCGAGGCCACAATTGCAAGGTTCAAGCAGGAGAAAATTCCCGTGGACGCCATCATCCTGGACCTATACTGGTTTGGGAAAGACATCAAGGGAACCATGGGCAACCTGCGGCCCTTTCGCGACAGTTTCCCTGATTTTGAAGGCATGATCGCACGGTTGAAACAGCAGGGCGTGCGCACCATCCCCATCACCGAACCGTTCGTGCTTACCACTTCATCGCGATGGGACGAGGCCGTCCAGAAGGACATCTTGGCCAAGGACTCCATCGGCAAGCCCTTTGTGTACGACTTCTATTTTGGCAACACGGGGCTTATCGACCTTTTCAAGCCATCGGCACGCGAGTGGTTCTGGAACATTTACAAGGAGTTGGGCCAAATGGGCGTCGAGGGCGTTTGGGGCGATCTCGGGGAACCGGAGGTCCACCCGTCAAAACTCAGGCACCACACCGGCACCGCCGACGAGCTCCACAACATCTACGGCCACGAGTGGGCCAAACTTGTATTTGAGGGCTATTCCCGCGATTTTCCGGGCATCCGGCCCTTCATATTGATGCGCTCGGGATACTCCGGTTCACAGCGGTACGGAATGATGCCCTGGTCTGGCGACGTCAACCGCACTTGGGGCGGTCTTTCGGGCCAAACCGAGATCGCGCTGCAGATGGGCATGCAGGGCATGGGGTACATGCACTCCGATCTTGGCGGCTTTGCCGGTGAAAACCTCGATGACGAGCTTTATGTACGTTGGCTTCAGTACGGCGTTTTCCAGCCCATATTCAGACCACATGCCCAGGAGGAAGTGGCTTCGGAGCCGGTTTATCGTTCGGCAAAGGCCATGCAGCTTGTTAAAAAAGCCATTGAACTGCGTTATCAACTCATGCCCTATAACTATACACTCGCTTTCCAAAACAGCCAATCGGGGCTTCCGCTCATGCGCCCAATGATCTTTGAGGAACCCAACAATCCATCGGCACAAACCACCGGCGACCAGTATCTTTGGGGCAATGCATTCCTTGTCGCGCCCGTTTTATCCGCAGGCCAAAAAAAACGTGAGGTTTATTTCCCCAGGACCTCGAACTGGTTTGAACTGGGCCGAAAAAAATACAATGCCGGCGCGAGGCATACCATCCCGCTTGAGGAGGAATCCATTCCGGTATTTGTGCGCGGAGGCGCCTTCATTCCCGTCCTGGAGCACCAAATTCAAAACGAGGCACAATATCCCAAGGACAAACTGACCATCCGTTACATCCACGACGATGATGTCAAAAAGAGTACGGGCATGTTTTATGACGACGACGGCATCACACCCGGCGCACATGCAAAAGGCAATTATGAAATACTGCACTTCTCATCGCGCATCAATGGCCGCACACTCCATATTGAAGTGTCATCGGAAGCAGGCGCCAATTGGAAACCCGTGGAGCGCGACCTCCTTTTTGAAGTCTATGACCTTAAGCGCAAAGCCACCTATCCCGTAAAGCTCAAGAGCGGGAAAACAAAGAAAATAACCTTTAACCTGGACCGAAAATGAGACTGGGACTACTTTCAGCAATATTGACCGTTGCGCTTGCATCGGCACAACCCAAACAAAAGCCGCCATTCATCTGGGAAGGCGCCAACCTGTATTTCCTGCTCGTGGACCGTTTCCACAACGGCGACCCGGCAAACGACGTGAACTTTGACCGCACCCGGGAAGCGGCCGTGATGCGCGGATTCAAGGGCGGCGACATTCGCGGGATCATCAAAAAGATCGACGAAGGATATTTTGACGCCTTGGGAATCAATGCGATCTGGCTCACGCCGGTGGTAGAACAAATTCACGATGGCGTCGATGAGGGCACCGGGTTGTCCTACGGCTTTCACGGCTATTGGACGCGTGACTGGACCAAACTCGATCCCAATTTCGGGACTGAGAAAGACCTCGCCGAAATGGTCGAAAAGGCTCATGCCAAGGGCATCCGGATCGTCTTGGATGGCGTGATCAACCACACCGGGCCCGTTACCGAACAAGATGAAGTCTGGCCCGCCGAATGGGTGCGCACCGAACCGCAATGCGACTACAAGACCTATTCCGGCAACATCACCTGCACACTGGTGCGTAACCTTCCCGACATCAAAACCGAAAGCGATGCCGACGTCCAGGTCCCGCCGCACCTGGTGCGCAAATGGAAACAGGAGGGCCGCTATGAAAAGGAAATGCGCGAACTCGACGCTTTTTTCGAGCGGACCAAATACCCGCGTGCCCCGCGGTACTACATCATCAAGTGGCTCACTGATTACATTACCGATTACGGCATCGACGGCTACCGCGCGGACACCGTCAAACACACCGAGGAAGGTGTATGGGCCGATTTCAGGGCGCAGTGCGATTACGCGTTCAAACAATGGAAAAAGAACAATCCCGCGCGTGTCTTGGATGACAATGCTTTTTACCTGATCGGGGAAGTGTACAATTACGGCATCGGCGGCGGGCAGGAGTTTGACTTTGGCGACAAGAAGGTCAACTATTTCAAGAACGGCTTCAACAACCTGATCAATTTTGAATTCAAATGGAACGCAAAAGATCCTCACGAGGCGATATTCTCGCGATATTCCACACTTTTGAACAGCGAACTCGAGGGTTTCGGCGTGCTCAATTACATCTCGAGCCACGACGACGGGCAGCCATTTGACACCAACCGCGAAAAGAGTTTTGAATCGGCAACCAAGCTATTGTTGTCACCCGGAACGGCACAGGTATATTACGGCGATGAAACCGGCCGGAAACTGACCGTGACAGGCGCACAGGGCGATGCAAACCTTCGTTCGCCGATGGATTGGAACGCTGTTGAAAACGACGCGGCGACCAAGAAACTATTGTCGCATTGGCAAAAATTGGGGCAGTTCAGGAAGAACCATCCGGCCATCGGGGCGGGCATCCACCAACAGATTTCGCCTGTTCCGTATGTCTTTAGCCGCGGCCTGAAAAAGGGAAAATTCCTCGACCGGGTCGTCGTCGGCCTCGACCTCGCGCCCGGCAAAAAGGAGGTGAAGGTTTCCTCTGTCTTCAAGGAAGGTACGGTCCTGCACGATGCGTACTCGGGGCAAAAGACCACGGTAATCAATGGTAAGGCGTTGATCGATTCGCCCTACACGCTTGTCCTGCTTGAGGAAAGCCGGTAATGAAACGCCCGCTCTCCATCGCGCACCGGGGTGCATCGGGTCATGAGCCCGAAAACACGATGGCCGCATTTGAAAAGGCGCTCGCGATGGGTTGCAGCGGGATCGAGCTCGATGTGAAGCTCAGTGCCGATGGTGTCCCCGTGGTGCTTCACGACGAGTCGCTGGCAAGATTGACGAGCCTCCAGGCAAATGTTGCCGATCTCAAGATTTCGGAATTGCGGTCGCTGAAGGTTGCGGGAAAACACAGGATTCCCCTTTTGGAGGAAGTCCTGGAAATCGTATCCGGCCGGTGCCTTTTGAATGTCGAGATCAAGGCTGCCGCCGCGTCCCCGATTGTCGGGAAAATGATCGCAAAACAACTTAAAGTCGATCAGGTCATCGTATCGTCGTTTGACTGGAACGTGCTAAAAGCAATATCCGAGGAATATCCCACAATACCCGTTGGCGTCCTCACCATGACCGATCTGCCGCTTGCCATCGACTTTGCAAAATTCATCCGCGCTAAGGCGGTCCACCCGCACTATCATCTGCTGTCGAAACAAAATGTGAAGTCGATGCAGTCCGATGGATTCCTGGTCAATTGCTGGACGGTAAACGACCCCGGCGATATTGGTGAACTTAAGAATTTCGGCGTTGACGGCATCATCACCGATTATCCCGAACGCGTATGAAGACGTACGATGTCATTATCGCGGGCGGCGGTGCAGCGGGTTTCTTTGCGGCCATCAACATCGCCGAATCGGCGCCCCATTTAAAGATCGCGATCCTCGAACGCGGCAAGGAAGTGCTCACCAAGGTGCGGGTTTCGGGCGGCGGACGTTGTAACGTGACCCATGCCTGTTTTGTCCCGACCGAGCTTGTCAAGTTTTATCCGCGGGGCGAAAAGGAACTCCGCGGCCCGTTCCACGCTTTTGCCTCGGGCGACACGATCGAATGGTTTGAAAAGCATGGAGTCGCCCTTAAAATTGAGGACGACGGACGCATGTTCCCGGTGTCGGATTCGTCACAGACCATCATCGACAGCTTCCTTAACGCCACCCAAAAACTCAAGATCGATGTGCTCACAGGCCAAAGCATCCAAAGCCTGTTCAAATCTGGAAATGGCTGGAAGATCGATACGCAAAACGAGAGTTTTTCCTGTAGCAAATTGGTCTTGGCCACCGGAAGCAACACGAAAATCTGGGAGCTTCTCAGGGAACTCGGCCATTCCATCATCGAGCCCGTTCCGTCCCTGTTTACCTTCAACATCAAAGATGCACGGATCAGGGATCTGCCCGGAATCGCGTCGGTGGCGCACGTCAGGGTCGAGGGCACCAAACTCGAGGCATCGGGGCCGCTCCTCATCACGCACTGGGGCATGAGCGGGCCGGCGATATTGAAGCTTTCGGCGTGGGGCGCCCGGATTCTGGCCGAGAAAAATTATCAGTTTACCATCAGCGTCAACTGGCTTCCCGAATACGATATGGCCGACATCGATCAAATGTTACGCGACCTTAAATCGGAACAAGCAAAAAAGGTTGTCGCTAAAAACCCCATGTTCGGGCTTCCCAAAAGGTTATGGGAAAGTTTGGTGCACGCTTCGGGAATTCCCGACGATATGCGCTGGGCCGATCTATCCAAGAATCACCTGTCGGAACTCACCCAACAACTGGGCGCGGGCCATTTCCAGGTCAACGGGAAAAGCACTTTCAAGGAAGAATTCGTCACGGCCGGCGGCATCGACCTTCGCGAGGTGAACTTCAAAACCATGGAGAGCAAGATCCTGCCCAACCTTTATCTTGCCGGCGAGATCCTCAACATCGACGCGATCACCGGCGGATTCAATTTCCAGAATGCGTGGACGGGGGGATATTTGGTGGCGAGGGCGGTGGTGGGGGATTGACCGCTGTATTAATATCGTACTTTTATACATTCGGGAAAATTTGGCACATGAAAAAAATTATATTCCTATCGCTCCTAACTGTCATCGTTCGAGCACAATGCGACCCCGTCGAGCAGTGCCTGTACACCTTTGACCTGACCGATTCCCAGGGCAATGGCTGGGGAGCGAACGAGTTCGAGATCTGGCAGGAAAATAATCTTGTGGTCACGTTGGGCCCACAGATGGCGGACGGGTTGCTGGAACTTTCGATGACCGTGGCCCTGTGCATGAACCAGCCCTATTTTGTCGTGCGGTCCGGTCAGGATGATTCGCAGGACGAGATTTCACTCACGCTCAAGAATCCCTTTGGCGTGTCCATTTATTCCTATCCGCTCATGCAGGTCGCGCACCAGCCACAGTACTTCGGAACCGCAGTCTGTACCGCCGATGATTGCCAGCCGCCAATTGATTTGCAGGTTTTTCAATACGACGGAAGCCCTAAACTGCATTGGACGGTAGGCGGGGATTCTCCGTGGGAAGTGATCGTGTTGCCGCATCCCAGTACGGCGCCGGGGAGCGACGCGGCTGGAACCGTGTCCAATTGCCCTTTCGACCTGGGTAATTTTACAGACCAGACTTACGATATTTATGTCAGGACGCTTTGTTTTTGGGGCGGAACGAGCCCCTGGGAGTCTTTACTTGCCTACAACTCGATTTTGGGAACCGATGCGATAAAAGCGCCTGCATTCGCGATGGCTCCCGTGCCCGCCGATGAATGGCTTTCCATCACGTCCGCAAAACCAATAACAGGCGGTGTGGTCACCGATGCTGCCGGCCGAAGCATCATGGAGTTGCCTCCCACGCATAAACTTGAAAAGATTGACATCTCCCTTCTTGGTCCGGGGTTATATTTCCTGACACTTGAATTTGAATCGGGCGACGTGGCGACCCAATCGTTTTTGGTCCGCTAGCGATTGAGCCACCAGATCGAGGCATTGAGGACCGTCGCAAAGCTCACCCACGCGAGATAAGGAATGAACAGGTAGCCGGCCACCTTATCGATTTTCCTGAACTGGTTCATCGTCTCGTAGATCATCAGCCAAAGGATGACAATCTCGATAAGCGCCAGAAGCGGGTTTCGCAGCCCGAAAAACAGGATGGACCAAAGCCCGTTGAGCGCAAGCTGGACCCAAAAGAAGATAAGCGCCCTGCGGACCACTTCGCGACTGCCATCCATTTTGGACCAGACAAGGCCCCCGGCGATGCCCATCATGATATATAGGATGGTCCACACCGGGCTGAAGAGCCACGACGGCGGGTTGAACACGGGTTTTTCGAGGTATCGGAACCACTCGTCCACGCCCGAACGCGTGGCATAACCGGAGAGGTAGCCCACCAGCAGGCAGGTTGCGATCATGACCGCGATTTTCATCGGCTTGCTCATCGTTTTTTTATTAAATATAATCAATCCCATCCAATCGCGGCACATCGTATATTTGCGAAAAGATTTTCATGGATCAAGCGGATTTTGTTCCGAAGCCTTACACCGAACAGGTTGAATCCGGCCAGACCGGCTGGAGCGCGCCCAGCAATATTGCGCTGGTAAAATACTGGGGCAAGAAGCCCGGACAGGTTCCTGCCAATCCCTCGCTGAGTTTTACCCTCGATCGATGCAGGACCAATACGCGCGTGGCATTTGAGCGGAAGGCATCGTCCGGATTTTCGTTCGACATCCTGCTTGACGCCGCCCCACGGCCGGACTTCGCGCCCAAGATCCACAAGTTCTTTGAGCGGACGGTCAAATATCTTCCCTTCATTGAGGATTATCACTTTACGATAGACACCCACAATACCTTCCCGCATTCATCGGGGATCGCGTCATCGGCCTCGGGAATGGCGGCGCTGGCCCTCAACATGTTGTCGGTCGAGAAAATCCTGCTTGCCGGAATTCCTCAAGAGGCATTCCTGCAAAAAGCGTCGTTTTTGGCGCGGCTGGGTTCGGGAAGTGCGTGCCGAAGCATTGCAGGAAGCGCGGTTGCCTGGGGAACGCACAAGGAAATTCCCGAAAGCAATGATTTCACGGGCGTCGATTGCACTTCTTTCCTCCACCCCGTTTTCACCGATTACCGGGACGCCATACTACTGGTTGACAAGGGCGAGAAGCAGGTCTCGAGCACCGTGGGCCACGACCTGATGCACGGGCACCCGTTTGCAGCCGAACGGTTCAAACAGGCGCACGCAAACCTGTCGGAACTGAAAGCGGCCCTCATTGCGGGCGATTTGGAAAAATTCATTGCCATCACCGAGAGCGAGGCCCTGACCCTGCACGCCATGATGATGACCTCGCACCCTTATTTC
>SXQR01000081.1 GCA_005792865.1 Flavobacterium sp.
CCTTGTTCTTGAGCGCCTCCGGAATCATGAAGAAATTTCCGACGTTCGACACTACGTTGATCTCGGCGTGCTCCCTGAAATAGGACTTGACGCCGTAGTGAACCACCGGAAAGTTATCCGCTAAACATACGTTAATCATAATGGTAATTTTTTAGAATGTTTATCGATTCGGGGTTTAAGTAAATTTAATAAAAAATGTAATCTTCTGTAAATCAAAATTTCAATTTTTGAGGCTTACCGGGATGATGCACACGGGTATCGGATTCATCTTGTGCCGGTTCGCAATGTTCTTTTTCCTGAAAATTTCCATCACCTCGCGCTGCCTTCCTTCAAAATCGTCCGGGGGCCTTCCATCTTCGGTTTGTTGCATCGCCCACTCGAGTTCATCGTACGTGGCACCAAGCTGGTCCTCGTCGCTGCGGTCATCGCCAAAGAGCCCGTCGGTCGGTTTTGCCCGCAAGATCGAATCGGGTACCTGGAGGTATTCGGCCAGGCTGTAAACTTCAGATTTCATGAGGTCGGCAATCGGGGAAATGTCCACGCCGCCATCGCCGTATTTTGTAAAGAAGCCCACGCCAAAATCTTCCACCTTATTGCCCGTTCCGGCCACGAGCAGCCCGTTCATGCCGGCGAAATAATACAAGGTGGTCATCCGCAACCGTGCTCTTGCATTGGCAAGCGAAAGGTCGACATTTGCCGCCGGCTGGCCCGGAACCTGTTTCCTGAAAGCGTCGAATACGGGCGTCAGGTCGGCGATTGCCTGTTGTACGTTGGGATATCTCGCCTTTAACTGGGCGATGTGTTCACGTGCCCGGGAAACATGGCTTTCAGCCTGGTGGATGGGCATTTCGATGCAGATGGTGGTAAGTCCCGTCCTTGCGCACAACGCGGAGGTCACAGCCGAATCGACCCCACCCGAGATCCCGACCACGAATCCATTCACTCCAGCTTTCCGGGCGTAGTCAGCCAGCCAGCCGGTAATGTGCGTCGCCACTCCGTGTACGTCGATCGTAGTGTTTTTAACCATTTTGTCTTGATGAATTACCGTTCCGCGATATATTTGCAAAAATAAACGGAGCATTCCCCCGTTTTTGCAAGAGCCCCGCGGTTGGCCTTCGGGCTAAATTACATAAACAATGCACAAAAGATTTATATTATTTTTCCTATTTATTATCGTATTCAATGCCTGCGAGCGCAAAAGCGATGTTGAGGAGAAGGTAGCGGAGATCAAGGTTGACATACCGGTCGAGCGTTTCGACAAGCTGTTCTTCGAGGCCGATCCCGCCGCCCTGCCCGCCTTGCGCAAGCGTTACCCTTATTTTTTTCCCGATCCCGACGATTCGGTGTGGCTTGAAAAAATGAAGGATCCCATGTGGCGCGAACTTTACGGCGAGGTCCGCGCGAAATTCCCGGATTTTTCAGGTCCGGAGAAAGATATCGAGGAATTGTTCAGGCACATCAAATATTATTTCCCGGAAACGCGAATGCCAAAGGTGGTGACCCTGATTTCTGAGATGGACTACAACAACAAGGCGATCTATGCCGATTCGCTCGTGCTGGTTTCGCTGGAACTGTATTTGGGGAAGGAACACCGTTTCTATCAATTCCCCGAATATTTGAGGCAAAATTTCGAGCCCTCGCAGATTGCCCCGGACATCGCCGAAGCATTTGCCACGCGAAAGGTTCCGCCGCCAAATGATAAAAACCTGCTCTCCTTAATGGTTTATCACGGCAAAATTTTGTACCTTAAGGAACTGTTGCTGCCCGCGTCCACCGACGCTGCGCGGATCGGTTACACGCCGGAGCAAGTCGCCTGGGCCGCAGAGAACGAGAGTTACATCTGGCAGTATTTCATCCAGGGCCAGCTCCTGTACAATTCAGATTCGCGGCTGCCCAACCGCTTTATCGAGCCTGCGCCGTTTTCCAAGTTCTACCTGGAAATCGACAATGAGAGCCCGGGAAGGATAGGGCAGTGGGTCGGATGGCAGATCGTTCGGTCGTACATGGAAAACAGTGACACCAAGTTGGCCGACATGCTTGCGATGGATGCGCGGGCGCTTTTTGAAAAGTCACGATACAAACCCAAGAAACCACAGGAATGACATCTGAAATCAAATTTGAAATAGAACTGGACGAGAACCGCGTGCCGGAAACCATGTCATGGACCGCGCCCGACGGTGGTGTGGATGCCGCGTCAACAAAGGCGGTCATGCTGTCGGTATGGGATTCAAAAACGCAGGAAACGCTCAAGATCGACCTGTGGACCAAGGACATGCCGGTTGACGAAATGAAAAAGTTCTTTCACCAAACTCTCACGGCCATGTCGGATACTTTCAGGCGCGCCACGGGCGATGAACAGATGAGCGATACGATGCAGGACTTTTGCGACTACTTCGCCGAAAAACTGGAACTGACCCAGAAATAATTAGAAACCTTCCTGTTCCCGGTAGGACTGATTGACCTCGTCGATGAAGTCGAGCAGCGGTTCACGGCCGGTACCCTCGGTTGACGAGGTGACAAAATACGTTGGCATCTCTGCCCACATGCCCGAAAGCAATTGCTTGCGGTAGGCCGCGACGTGCGAGTCGATCTTGGTTTTGGAGATCTTGTCGGCCTTGGTAAAGATGATGCAGAAGGGAATTTGGCTCTCCCCCAAGTATTGCATGAATTCCAGGTCGATCTTCTGGGCCTCGTGCCTGATGTCGATCAGGACAAAGGCACAGGCCAGCTGTTCGCGCTTTTCGAAATAGTCGGTGATGAATTTCTGGAAAACCGCCTTGGTCTTCTTTGAAACGCGAGCATAACCGTAACCGGGCAAATCCACCAAAAACCAATTCTGGTTGATCTTGAAGTGATTGATGAGCTGCGTCTTGCCGGGCCTCCCGGAGGTCTTGGCGAGGCTCTTGTGGTTGGTCAGCATGTTGATCAGCGACGACTTGCCCACATTGGACCGGCCGATGAACGCATATTCGGGAAGGAATTCCTTGGGGCATTTGGATACCTCAGAATTGCTGACGATGAATTCCGCCGAGTTGATCTTCATCTTATTTCAGGTTGAGTTTTTGCAGCCATTCGAACATCAGGCGGTTGAATTCGTCCGGATGCTCCATCATCGCGGCGTGCCCGCACTTGTCGATCCAATATAGCGACGAATTGGGCAGGCGGCGGTGGAATTCCTCCGCGACCTCGGGTGGCGTCACCTTGTCGTTGCGGCCCCAGATGATGCAGGTGGGAACGTGCATCTTGGCCAGGTCTTTGGCCATGTTGTGGCGGATGGCGCTCTTGGCGATCGTGAGTGTCTTGATGAGCTTGATGCGGTCGTTGGCTACTTGATAAACCTCGTCCACAATTTCCTTGGTCGCGCAGGCCGGGTCATAAAAAACGTCCTGTGCCTTCTCGCGGATGTACTCGTAGTCGCCGCGCCGGGGATAACTGTCGCCCATCGCACTTTCGTACAAACCCGAACTGCCCGTGATGACAAGGCCCAACATCTTTTCAGGGTACATTTTCGTGTGGTACAGCGCAATGTGCCC
>SXQR01000005.1 GCA_005792865.1 Flavobacterium sp.
AATGTCGAGCTCAAGGCTTACCGTTACCGGCACATTTCGCTCAATGGGGACAAAATCCGGAGCGGTCACGGCATTTTCTCCAAGTTCCCGATCATTGACCAGGGCCTGATTGCCTTTCCGAATTCGAGCAACAGCGCCGCCTTTGCCGATATCAAGAAGGGTGTTGATACCATCCGTGTTTACAGCATCCACCTTCAGTCGGTCAAGATCACGCCCGATGTGGACGAGATCAACCAGGATGCGAGCAAGATCGACCAGAAGCGGTCGGAAATGATATTTCGCCGCGTGACCAAAGCTTTTCGCGAGCAGCAGCACCAGGCCGAGATCGTCATGGAGCACCGCAAATCAAGCCCGTATCCCGTGATTATTTGCGGCGACATGAACAACAGTGCATTTTCCTATGTTTACAGAAGCATAAAGGGCGACCTCGACGATGCATTTGAGGAAGGCGGGAACGGTTTTGGGCAGACGTACAACTTCAGGTATTACCCGGCGCGCATCGATTACATTTTTATCGACAAATCGATCAAGGTCAAATCTTTCAGGAACTACCCGGATTTCAGGAATTCCGACCATTACCCCATCGTGGCGCGGCTCCAGTTTAAATAATCTGTTGCCTGAGCAGGTATTCCCTGGCGTGGCGTCCCTCGTTGAAGAGCAGGTCCAAAACCGACAGGTTGTTGATGAATCCAAACTTTTCTCCAAAAACCTGCGTGTACGGCTCGAGCTGTACCGGGTCTTTTTTTCCGTTGGCCAGGGGACGAAGGTCGGTGAAGCCTTCCGGCTCGCGAAAATATTCGACGGTCTCGGAAAGTTTCAATTCTGTGCCGATGCAGCGCGCGACCACATCCAGGGCCTGCAGGTTCAGGTCCATCAGGAACTCGTGCCTCTTGTGGAAAATGGGCGCAATGGCGTCCTCGAAGAATTCAAAGAAGGGCGAGGATCGATAGGCGGCCTCGAGTGATTTGAAATGCTGTTTCTGCCACCCGAAAGAATTGTCGATCAAAACATCCCGCGTCATCCGGCGTCGCGTCTTGTCGTGCCTGACCGGCACGTTCAATAATTGGATGCCGTTGGGGCTGTAGATGTACATCCGGTTTCGGTTGGTCTGCTTCTGGAAACTGTCGCATACTTCCAGCATCACGGTCCCGGCCTGCGCCATGGCGGCGAACTGGCTGATGGAGGGAAAATAGGTGGGAACGAGGAGGAGCACCGGAAATTATAAATTTTGAATTTTGACTTTTGAATGGAGAACCGCGAGGCCACTCCGTACATTTTAAAATTATTCCTTTGCCGATTTCTTTTTCCTGAAATAATCAAAAACAAAATACGCACCCAAGAGAATCAAAAAAAACTTGAAATAGGAAACGGGTTGGCCGTCGCCATGCACCGTTGTAAAGAGTCGTTCCCAGCGGATCTTGTCAAAGCCGCCCGCATTGGGGTCAAGGCTCATCCAGATAAAAACCGGCTTTCCCACAATGTGGTCCTCCGGCACGAAGCCCCAATAGCGGCTGTCCTCCGAGTTGTGGCGGTTGTCCCCCATCATCCAGTAGTAATTTTGGCGGAAGGTATAGGACGTTGCCACCTGCCCGTTGATGCGAATGTCGTCGCCATTGGCTTTAAGGTCGTTGCCTTCGTACTCGCTGATGATGCGGCGGTAAAACGGAAGTGATTTCGCATCGAGCTTAACGGTTTTTCCGGCCTGCGGAATATAGATCGGGCCCATGTTATCCAGGTTCCAGTTGCTGCCGTTTTGCGGAAAGATCCCCGGCTCGGCCTGGCGTGCGACATTCCGCTCCATGGATTTGACAACGGGATTGTTCTTGAGCCTTGCGGCAGATTCCTCGGTCAGTGCGCGAAAAACGTATGTATTCTCGCTGACCGGGATGACGCCATCGGTAACGCCGAGTTCCTGTACCACGTAACGCGGATCGAAACCGGTCCCGGGCGCGGTGGTGACAATGTAGGAATACTGCGGCCTGGCGCGGTCTGCAAGCACGAGTTCCTGGTTGTTGATATAGACGTACCCGTCCCTGATGGAGAGGCTGTCGCCCGGAATCCCCACGCACCGCTTGACATAATTGGATTTCTTGTCCACTGGCTTGTCGGCCCTGCGCCCTGAGCGGTCAAAGAACTTGTAAACCGTGTCCACCGGCCAGTTGAAGACCACGATGTCATTGCGTTCAATATCTTCGGCGCCCGGCAACCTGAAGTACGGCAGTTGCGGCCACTTTGAATATGATTTGGTATTGATCACCGGCACAGTGTCATGTACCATCGGCGCGGCAACGGTGGTCATCGGCGTGCGCGCCCCGTAGTGAAATTTGCTTACAAAAAGGAAATCGCCCACCAAAAGCGACTTTTCAAGCGATGACGTCGGAATCGTGTACGGCTGCATGATGTAGGTGTGCACGAGCGTCGCGACGATGATGGCGAAAAGCAGTGAGCTTATCGTGTCCCCCGCCTTTGTTTTTGGCGTCAGGCTGCGGTCGGTTACATGGTTGAGCGGCTGGGTATAATTGACGTAATAAATGTAAAGGCCGAGGGTAAAAATGCCCAATAGCGTATCGGTGGTGGAATTTTTTCCGAAACTCCTGAGCGTTTCCACCCAAACCACTGGGAACATGATCAGGTTCACGATGGGGATGAAGAGCAAAATAGTCCACCAGGTCGGCCTGTTGATGATCTTCATCAAGACGATGGCATTGTAGACCGGCACCGCCGCTTCCCAGCGTTTGTAGCCGGCCGCTTCATATAGCCTCCAGGTTCCAAGGAAATGGACAAGTTGCACGATCAGGAAAAAAATGAACCAGCCTGTGAGCGTCATATCGATATCTTTTGGGCGTTGGTATGGGCCGACGCCATGGTGTTACAATTTTTTATTTTGGTTAACGCGCCATTCCCAGGACGTCCTTCATGGTAAAAATACCCTTTTTCCCGAAAATCCATTCTGCTGCCACAACGGCACCAAGGGCAAATCCTTCGCGGTTATTTGCGGTATGGGTGATTTCGATGCTGTCCACCGCCGATTCGTAACGGATCACGTGCGTCCCCGGTATATCGCTCTCGCGCAGGGCCTCTATCGGGATTTCGTCGGGCCTGGTGGCCTGCAGCGCCCACGATGAGTAATCGCTGCGGTCGATGATTGCCCTGGCCAGCGTAATGGCCGTACCGCTTGGCGCATCGAGCTTGCGGGTGTGGTGGATCTCCTTCATCCGCACCCTGTATTCCGGAAAGCCCGCCATGAGTCCGGCCAGATATTCGTTCAGTCCGAAAAACAGGTTCACCCCCAGGCTGAAATTCGATGCGTAAAGGAACGTTCCGCCCACTTCCTCACATTGTTTGACGATGATTTCGTAGTCCTCGAGCCATCCGGTCGTGCCTGAAATCACGGGAATGCCCGCATTGAGCGCAGTGGTGATGTTGACCACGGCCGCCGCCGGGATACTGAAGTCTATTGCCACATCGGCCATCTCAAGGTTATCGTAGGAACTGGACGAATCCTTCCTGAGCACGATCTCATGGCCGCGCAACACGGCGGCGCGTTCGATCGCGTGGCCCATCGTTCCGTATCCCAGCAATGCGATTTTCAATTGAGTTTCAAATTAACGGTTACGCCCAGGTTGGGCCTGTAATCAAGCTGGTTTTGATAGATTTCCGGCGCGACGGTCAATTTGTCCGACACGTTGAACTGCATCAGGTGGGCGTCGACATTGGCATCCACGATGTTCAAAATGTAGAAAAGCCCCGTGATCAGCAGCGAAAGGTCCCGGTTGCGTTGGTAGAAGCGCTGTGCCTCTATCAGCCGCGTGTCGTCCAGGTACTGGAATTGATCGTCGTCATACCCGGCGAGCCTGCGTTTGTAGGCATCGCGGTACTCGTGGTATTTCTTGTTGTTGTCCGAATAAAAATAAAGACTGGTACCGATGGCGCCGTAAACGATGGGGATTTTCCACCATCGCTTGTTGTAGGCCTGCCCAAGCCCTGGCAAGATCGCCGAATAGAACGCGGCCTTTGACGGCGCAAGCGGATCGATTTCGGCATAGGTGGTATCGGTGGCGACCAATACCGCTTCCTTTTCCTGTGCGAAGGTCATCGCCGGGCAAAGCAGCAGGAGCAATATGGCCAGGTGCCTATTCACCGCGTCTGATCAGGTTCAGGATGCGGTTGAAATCGGCCTCGCTTTTGAACGGTATCGTAATTTTTCCCTTACCGTTGGCGGTGATCTTGACATCGGCCTTGGCGCCCAGCAGTTCGCTGAGTTCGCGCTTCTTCTCTTCGGCCGGGACCGTGGCTGTCCTGGATTTGGCTGCGGTTTTGGGATTTTGGCCTTCCTGATAATTCTTAACGAGCGCCTCGGTGTCGCGCACCGAGAGGTTTTTGGACACGATCTGCTGGTAGATCTCGGCCTGCGCGTCCTGGTCCTCAATATTGATGATGGCGCGTCCGTGGCCCATGGAAATGAAGCCGTCGCGGATGCCCGTTTGGATCACCGGGTCAAGTTTCAGTAACCGCAGGTAGTTCGCGATGGTGGACCGTTTCTTGCCCACGCGCTCGCTCATCTGCTCCTGCGTTAGCTGGATCTCGTCTATGAGGCGCTGGTATGAAAGCGCGATCTCGATGGGGTCAAGATCGTGCCGCTGGATGTTCTCGACAAGTGCCATCGTCAGGGATTCGTTGTCGTCGGCGATGCGGATATAGGAAGGGATCGTCGCCAGGCCCGCGATTTTCGAAGCACGAAGCCTGCGTTCCCCCGAAATGAGCTGGTATTTGTTGAAATCCGATTTGCGGACCGTGATGGGCTGGATCACGCCAAGCTGACGGATGGATGTCGCGAGTTCCTGCAGCGCATCCTCGTTGAAGTTGCTGCGGGGTTGGAAGGGGTTGATCTCGATGGATTCGATGTCCAGCTCGACGATGCTGCCCACGACCTTGTCGGCATTTTTGTCCGCAACCGATTTGATATCGTTCTCAGGGTCTTTCAAAAGGGCCGACAGCCCGCGTCCCAAAGCCTGTTTCTTTATCGCTTTCGCCATGGCTAATTGCTGTTTTTCTTGATGATCTCATGCGCCAGGCTGAGGTAATTGCTCGCCCCCTTGCTCGTCGCGTCGAAATTGATGATGCTCTCGCCAAAGCTGGGCGCCTCGCTGAGCTTGACGTTGCGCTGGATGATCGTCGTAAACACCATGTCGTGGAAGTGCTTTTGGACCTCCTCGACAACCTGGTTGGAGAGCCTCAGCCGCGAGTCGTACATCGTGAGCAACAGGCCCTCGATATCCAGCGAGGGGTTGTGGATCTTCTGCACGCTCTTGATGGTGTTGAGCAATTTGCCCAGCCCCTCAAGCGCAAAATATTCGCACTGGATCGGGATCACGACCGAGTCGGCGGCAGTCAGCGCGTTGAGCGTCAACAGTCCAAGCGACGGAGCGCAATCGATCAGGATGTAATCATACTGGTCGCGAATGCTTTCCAGTGCCTTCTTGAGCATGTATTCGCGGTTTTCCTTGTCCACAAGCTCGATCTCGATGGCCACCAGGTCAATATGCGCCGGGATGACGTCCACGTTGGGCGCCGAGCATGAAACGATAGCCTCGGCCGGCGTGCTGCTGTGCTCCAGGATCTGGTAGGTGCCGATTTCAACGCTTTCGACGTCGATGCCCAGTCCGGAGCTCGCATTGGCCTGCGGATCGGCATCTATCAATAACACCTTTTTTTCAAGAACGCCCAGTGAAGCCGCGAGGTTGACCGATGTCGTGGTCTTGCCAACGCCGCCTTTCTGGTTTGCAACAGCAATGATTTTGCCCATTTAAAATGTAAGGAATTTAGAGCCGTAAAAATACAATTAAAAACGGGTTGTGCAATTGGGAGTTGTTAACACAAAACCAATTTGAAAATTTGAAAATGTGGAAATTTGAAAATGACCAAATCAATAAAAAATGTTGATCCGTTTAGTGTCCGTGGCTTTTGCAATGTTGTTCTGTCATCCGTTAAATAACCCTTCGTTGCAAACCGTATTAGCCTTGTGAGGAACATTTTCAAATTTTCAAATTGACCAACTTTCAAATTATTTCTTCCGCATCGCCTCCAGCATATCCCAAAGTTCTGCCGGCACCTGCTCGAGCATGTTGAACTGGCCTGCGCCCTTGAGCCACTCGCCGCCGTCGATGGTGATGACCTCACCGTTGAGGTAGGCCGAGAAATCCGAAACCAGGTAGGCCGCAAGATTGGCCAGTTCCTGATGGTTTCCCACGCGGCCCAGCGGCACTTTTTTGGCCAGGTCGAATTTTTCCTTGAGATCTCCCGGTAGCAGCCTGTCCCACGCACCCTGGGTAGGGAAGGGTCCGGGCGCGATCGCGTTGGACCGGATGCCGTATTTGGCCCACTCCACGGCAAGGCTTCGGGTCATGGCCAGGACGCCTGCCTTCGCGGTGGCACTGGGCACGACGTAAGCCGAACCCGTCCAGGTATAGGTGGTGACGATGTTGAGGACCGTGGCCGATGCCTGTTTGGTATCGATCCAGTGTTTGCCGAAAGCGAGCGTACAGTTCTTGGAACCTTTCAGGACAATGTCAATGATGGTGTCGAAGGCGTTAGCCGAAAGCCGTTCGGTTGGCGAAATGAAATTGCCCGCAGCGTTGTTGAGCAGTACGTCCACCCTGCCAAACCTTTCCAGCACCGTGGCCAGCATCGCCTCGACCTGGTGATAATGCCGCACGTCGCAGGCAACCGGCAGGCATTTTCCGCCCGTCGTGTTTTCCAGTTCCGACGCGGTTTGCGTGAGTTTTTCGATGTCCCTGGAGGTGATGGCAACGTTGGCGCCAAGCTCCATGAAATATTGCGTCATCGATTTCCCGAGTCCGCTCCCGCCACCGGTGACCACAATTGTTTTTCCCTCAAGCGCGCCGTCGCGCAGCATCTTTTGGCTAAAATCCATGGTAATTTTTTTTGAAAGATACCCCGATTGCCCCTGTGCCGCAAGCGGGTACAAAAAATATTTTCGCAAGGGAACTTTTCGTAATTTACGTGGCCATGAAAACCGCCAGCCAACCCGCTCCGTTCCATCATCTTGAGCCTGCCAAACCATGGCCGATGGCGGCAGCGGTTCTTTCGGGTCCGGATATGGTAGTTGAATCGGCATCGAAGCCTTTCCTGAACTTGATGGGGCTGGAAAAACTTATCCGGGGTTTAAAGCTCAGCGATTCGCGGGATGGGATTTTCGGGTCGATTGCCAGGCGGATTGGGGCAGGAGATGTGGATTTTAGTGAAATATTGGCCGCGAGAGACGGTGATATCCTGGAGGCGGACGTGCAAATGATGGACAGCCCCGACGGTGCGAAAATTTTCGTGCGCGTGAGGCCGGCCAAGTTGGCTGTTTCGTCGCCCGAAGTCCTCGAATCCCTTCTCGACACTGCGGGAGTAGGCTATGCATTCATCGACAGGGAAGGGCGGTATTGCCGGATCAGCGGCCCCCTGGCACAAATCAATGGTTTTTCACCTGAAGATCACATCGGGAAGACCCTTGAAGAAATAATCCCTTCGGGTGCCGCGGCCATCCGGGCGATCATTGAAAAAGTATTTGAGACCGGCGAACCCTTTGTAAATATTGAGGTGTCAGGGGAGCGGCCAACCTCGCCCATCGATACTGGTTATTGGCAGGTCAGTTACAATCCCGTTCGCGACACCCACGGCAATGTCAGGTATGTCGGTGCCGTAGTGTCGGAAATTACCGAACGCAAGCTCGCCGAGAAAAATCTGCGCGAGAGCGAGCAACGCTTCCGGTCCCTCGCCGAAAATTCACCGGATATCATCATCCGCCACGGTCGGGACCTTAAATACATGTACGTCAGCCCGCAAATCGAAAAATATCTGGGCATTCCGCCCGATGACTTCATTGGCAAATCATATCGTGAAATGGGATTCCCCGAAGAGCAGGCGGCGTTTTTTGACACGCATCTTCAAGAAGTGTTTGAAACCGGAAGGCAATTCGATGTGGAATTCTCCATGAATGACGGTGCACTCAACATCTATTCGCGGCTTGTTCCCGAGTTTGACGACGACGGAAATGTCAAATCGGTGATGGTGCTCAATACAGAGGTAACGGCACGTCGCAAAAATGAAGCGCAGCTCCTCAAGGCCCGTGAGCAGCAGGAAAGCACGCTGTCGATCCTGCAATCGTTGTTGGAAAACGCGCCCATCGGTTTTGCCTTTTATGACGAGGAACACCGGTATGTCCGCATCAACCGCGTCCTGGCGGAAATCAATGGGCATTCGGTGGACTATCACATTGGCAAGCGCATCGCCGATGTCGTACCGGAGCTCGCCAACGAAGCGGGTGCGGCGATCGACGGCGTGTTCCGGACCGGAATCGCGGTAATGGATTATGAGATTTCCGGCGAGACGCCCAAACATCCGGGGCAACGCAGGCATTGGCTGACCGGGTTCTATCCGGTTTTCAAACAGGGCAGCACAGAGGTGGATTTTGTGGGAATCGTCGTGCACGAAATCACCGAGCGAAAGGAGGCCGAGGCACGCATCCGCGAAAGCGAGAGCAGGTTCAGGCTGTTGGCCGAAACACTGCCGCAGATGGTATGGACGCTCGATGCCCACGGCCTGATCGATTGGACTTCCCGTCAATGGGAAGAATATTGTGGCATTAAACACGCTTCGATAGCCTGGGATTACATGATCCATCCCGAGGATCGGGCGGGCAGCGAAAAGGCTTGGATCCAGGCATTTCGCACGGGGAAGCCGCTTACACAGGAACTTAGGTTGCGCAACAAGGCGGGCGAATATCGCTATCATACATCGGTTGCCATGCCGGCAAAGGATTCTTCAGGCAAAATCTTGAAATGGGTCGGGGCGCTGACCGACGTCCATGATCGCCACAGTTTTGCCGAAGAACTGCAATTGCAGGTCGAGACCAGAACCTCCGAACTTCGCAATGCCGAATCCTTCCTGGAGACGGTCCTGGATTCTTCGGTTGAACTCGTCGCAAGTTTTGACCTGGACCTCAATTATACGTTTGTCAACCGCGGAACCTGCGAGTTCCTGGGACACGATCGCAAAGACATCATCGGCCGGAACCTCTTTGATATTTCGCCCAAACTTCGCGATTCCAAGGTGCACCATGACCTGTTGAGTGCCATCCAGGGCAATCGCATCCACGATCCGCGGCGCGCGGTCTTGAGCAGGCCGGGTACTTTTGTAGAGAATTTCATTATTCCGATCAAGGAAAACGGAAAAGTGACCGGCATCGTTACGCTTTCACGCGATATCTCCGAAATCCTCAGCCTGACCGAAAAACTAAGCCGGATGGTCACCGAATTGCAGCGCTCCAATGAAGACCTCCAGCAGTTTGCGCACGTTGCCTCGCATGATCTCAAGGAGCCGGTGCGCAAAGCGCTGACCTTTGGCAGCAGGCTTCGCGAGGAATACAGCGACGTCTTGCCGGAAAGGGCAAAGCTCTATATTGGCAAGATGGAAGGTGCTGCGGGCC
>SXQR01000082.1 GCA_005792865.1 Flavobacterium sp.
GGTGGCGACGAGCATCTGGATCTGGCGCCCGCGGAAGGATTTCATCACGCCGTCGCGCTGGGCCTGTGAAAGGTCTCCGTGAAGCGCCGCAGCGTTGTATCCGTCCTCGATGAGTTTTTCGGCCACCTGCTGCGTATCGCGTTTGGTGCGGCAGAATACGACCGAGAAAATGTCCGGGTTTGCATCGGCCAGCCTTTTGAGCGCCTCGTAGCGGTCGCGTGCGTTGACCATGTAGAACTCGTGCGAAACCGTTGCCGATCCGGAATTCCTTGTGCCTACCGTGATTTCCTGCGGGCTGTGCATGAATTCCTTGGCGATGCGCGCCACCTCGGCAGGCATCGTCGCCGAAAACAGCCACGTGTTCTTTTCCTGCGGCGTTTCCGAAAGGATCGCCACCATGTCGTCATAGAAGCCCATGTTGAGCATTTCATCTGCCTCGTCAAGGATGCAGTAATCGATCTGGCTGATGTTCACCAGTTTTCTGTTGATCATGTCCTGCATGCGGCCCGGGGTCGCGACAATAATCTGGGCGCCGCGCTTTACTTCGCGCGCTTGTTCGGTAATGCTGGCCCCGCCATAGACGGCCACGGTATGGATGCCGGGCACGTACTTGGAGTACAACTTAATCTCGTTGGTGATCTGGAGGCAAAGCTCCCGGGTAGGCGCAAGCACCAATGCCTGCGTATTGCGGTTCTCTGCGTCAATCTTCTGGATCAGCGGAAACCCGAACGCGGCTGTCTTGCCGGTTCCGGTCTGCGCGAGGGCAACAATATCGGTATCCTGTTCCAATAAAACGGGAATCGCTTTCTCCTGCACTTCCGACGGGTTCTCGAATCCGAGATCCCTGACCGCCAGCAGCAGCGATTCGTTCAGGCCCAATTGTTCAAATTTATTCATATAGTATTTTAAAATTGGCGCAAAAGTACTGCTAATAAACCGAATAAACTAATGGATTTTAAAGTTTACCGATTTATTTGCAATTGAGAATCAAGGAGTTACTTTTCCAGGAATGCAAGCAATTGGCCAAAGGCGAGGCCGCGGTGCCCAAGGCGGTTTTTTTCTTCGGAAGAAAGCTCGGCGAAAGTCTGTTCGAAGCCCTTTGGACGGAAGATGGGATCGTAACCAAAACCTGCCGTTCCGCGGCGCGCAAGGGTGATCTCACCGGGACAGGTTCCGGTAAAGAGGTGTTGCCGGCCCTTGAGGTTGAGCGCGATGACGGTCTTGAATTGCGCGCCCCGGTCTTCAATGCCTTCCATTTTTTTGAGCACGAGGTCGATGTTGTCCGAGGCGTTTTTCTGTTCCCCTGCAGACCGCGCCGAAAAGTCGCCGGGATCCCCGTTCAGCGATTTGATTTCCAATCCTGTGTCGTCGGCAAAACAATCGACGCCGTAATTTTTTGTGACATAGTCGGCCTTCAGGATCGCATTGCCCTCAATGGTATTGGCGGTTTCGGGAATGTCCTCATGGCAGCCGATGTCGTGCAGCCCGAGCAATTGAATATGCGGGGGCAGCATTTGCCTGATTTCGGCGATCTTGCCCGGATTTGCCGATGCGAATACGATTTGCATCAGATTTCGGCCGATTGGAAAATGTTATCCTGCATCCCGCTCTTTCGCAACAGCCGGAAGTGTGAGATCACCGCCTCGTGGAAAGGATAACTGGTGTATGGCAGGCCATTTTCCTGCGCATAACGCCGGATGATCGGGGTGATCGCGGGATAATACGTGTGCGCAACACCCGGGAACAGGTGATGAGCGACGTGGTGCGTAAACCCTCCGAAGAGAAAATTGGCCAACGGGCTTTCGGTACTGAAATCCTTGGTGACCATCATCTGGTGCCGTGCCCATGTCGTGTCCATTTTGCCATCCTCGGGCGCAGTAGGGAAGTGGGCATGTTCATCGACGTGGGTCGAGATCAGGGCAATCACGCCCAGCACGCTAGCCGAAATGTGCATCAGCAGCCATCCCAAAAGGATGACGTGCCACGGCTGATCGAGGACGATCATCGGGACCGCAACCAGATATCCGAGGTTGAACGCCTTGGCCGCAAAAAGTTTGACAAACTCTATTCTTGGGATGTCGCCCAACCGCCGCACGTAGTTGTCGCGCGATCCGAAGAAATCCTTGAAATCGCGCAGGTAAAGCCAGTTCAGGGAATAAAGCGGATAGATCAACCACATGTAGATATGCTGGTACCGATGAAGGTCCAACGCCGGGCTCTGCGGAAAGATGCGGACAATGTCGCTTTGCTTGATGTCGATGTCCCAATGCTGTACGTTGGGATACGGATGGTGCAGGTGCATGTGCCGCCGCTGCCACAGCCACGAATTGCTCCCGAATAGTTCCAGGATGAGCGTGAACCGCCGGTTAAGCCCCGGCCTGCTGAAGAGCGCTCCATGGACCGCGTCGTGGTAGGAATTGATGAAGAGGACCATCATGGAGATCCCCGTCAGCATATAGAAGAAGTACAACAGTGTCACATGGTTCCCGAAAGCAAGGATTCCCGCGTAGCTCAAAACGTAGGCGGTGAGCAGCAAGAGGCCCTTGGCCACGCTGCGGCGCTGGTAGGATTTGTCCCCGAGGACCTTTTCCTGGACTTCGCGATGCAACCGGATGAAAAAATCGTCGGGTCCGGGCTTTTTGAACGCAGGCCTTTTGAGTGGTTCCATGGGGAATTGTTTCGGATTCGTAAAGTTAAAATTCCCACGCCGCGGCGTAAAGCGTGAATTACTAAAAAAATCATAAAATTCAGGTTTTCGCCCCTGCGGCCGGACATATTTTTTCCTGCGGATTGCGTAAATTAGCAGCAATCAAAATTGATCGTCATGAAAAGAACACTACTATTTTTCTTACTGGTATTTTCAATCGGTGCGGGCGCACAGAACCCGGTCATAGAGGGCGACCTTATCCTGTGCCCCGAGGGATCTGGAACCGCGACGGTAACTAATGACGTGGCATACGACAGCTATGCGTGGTACTACAAATATTGGTTCACCAGCGACGATTTCCAACTGATCGAAGGCGCGACCGGCCCGTCCTTCACCTACGACTGGATGACGTATGACCAGGCGCTCATCAAAGTGGTGGGCACCCTCGACGGGGTTGACTATGAATCAAATGTCCTGCAGATCGATTCCTGGGCTTTCCTGCCGATCACTTTTGGCTACGGCGAGTTTGAAAATGTTTCGCAAAATCCCGAAAACGGCAATGCCCTGCTGTGCGCCGGAACGAGTTTCACCATCGAGGTGTTCAATCCGTATAACACCAACATCCGCTGGTACCGGAACGGAACTTTGATCCCGGGCGAAAACGGGATGACCCTGGAAGTCAGCGAGGAGGGCGTCTATCACGTCACCGCCGCTCCGCAGGCCTGTCCGGAGCTGGAATCTTCCACCGAGGGTACGCCCATCATCGTGGAAATTGACAATGACTGCAACCTTTCGGTGGAAAATCCGTCGGCAACGGCGTTTACCCTTTGGCCGAATCCCGTCAGGTCCACGCTGCATCTTGGCGGTGGCGATATCACGCGCGTCACCGTACATGGCTTAACGGGACAATCGGTCCTTGAGCTTCATTCCGGATTTGACGCCGTCGACGTGTCAGGCCTGGCATCAGGGATTTACCTGCTCAAGGTGACGGGTCCATCGGGCTCTCAAACCATGAAATTCGTGAAGGAATGACAAGGCGCCCCTGGGGCGCTTTTTGTTTGGTGAACATTTCTTAAAAATGGGAAGGGTTGCGGTGGTTTGCTCACAGATTTGTATGTTGCGCCAAATTTGCCGCCATAAAAAACTTTACCCTACTTATACTGATCCTGCTGTTGACAATGTCATCGACGGCCGTATCTCAATTCCGCCTCGGGCCCGATCTTCCCGAAAAGGCTTCCCTGCACGTCAATGCCCTCATGGCCGATGCGGGTGAGCGCGAAATCCCGCACCATCTCGTGATGGAAGCAGGCGTCCTGGATTTCACGCCGTTGGACCACGAGAATCCCGACCTTGGTTTCACTTCAAATCACTACTGGATCAAATTTTCGGTCGAGAATCTGTCCGGGAGCGATGCCGAATATTTTTTCGAGACAGCGCGTCCCCTCACCGACATCGTAGACCTGCACATCTATCGCAAGGGGCGCTTCGTGAGGACCCTGCGTTCGGGCGATGCAATTCCCGCAGCACAAAGGGACTACCCGCACCGGCGGAGCATATTCAGGCTTGAATTGCCTCGTGGCGAAAGGACCGATTTCCTGTTGCATCTCAAAAGCGACGGCGAGGTCATCAACCTGCCGCTGATGCTCCGAAGCCCGCTCAACCTGGCGCGGATCACGGCGCTGGAGCAATTTGTGTTCGGTATTTTTTACGGCATCGTGGCCCTGGCATCCATTATTTACGGATTCTTTTTCTTCGGGATGCGTGAGCGCACTTTTCTTTATTATTCGCTCTATGTATTATTTATCGGGCTGTTGCACTTTTCCCTCGACGGGTATTTCTACCAGTATTTTGCGCCTTCGGGCGGATGGTTTTCCAAACGCGCGGTCCTGATATTTGCAACCGTCGCTGCCTTTTTCCTGGGACGCTACAGCCAGATTTTCCTGCGGATTCGGGAGCATTCGGCCGTGGTAAACCGCCTGTTCGACGCCACCTATGTGCTCCTGGCCATGCTGATGGTCTACCTTTTGGCTGCCGCCGATATCAGCCATGGCTACCCGGCCGCAAACGCGCTGGGGATGATCATCCTCTTGCTGATCGTGACCTCCGTTGTCCTGATGTACCGGAAGAAGGCGCGCGTGGATCCATTTTTCACGGCGGGCATCTTTTTCCTGATTGCGGGATTCGTCATTTTCATCCTGAACAATTTTGGACAGATCAGGACCTCGTTCATCACCCAGAACGGCAGTAAATTTGGTACCGGGATAGAGATCGTATTCCTCTCGCTGTCAATGGCCAACCTGATCGCAAGGTTGCGGAACGAACGGGAGGCGCTCAACCGCATCGCCCTGGAACGCGCGCAGGAAATGAACGAGA
>SXQR01000083.1 GCA_005792865.1 Flavobacterium sp.
CAATGCCGATACCGCCGTTCCCAGGGGCGTCATGAAGGCAAAGGCGAGCATGAAGAGGAAAATCTGCAGCTTGCCCAGGTTTGCGTTCAGGAAAAAAACCGTCAGGATGATGGCGATGGGAAAGTGGTGGATCGCGATGCCCAGCGCGAGATGCTCGTGGTGGCCAACCGGCCAGCCCTCCAGAAAGGCATGGATGCAGAGGCTGGCAAAGAGCAGCCACGGAATGTTGTGCATGTGCGGATGCCCGTGGACATGACCGTGTTCGGCTCCTTTTGAAAAAAATTCAAGTACAATCTGCAGCAAAATGCCCAACATGATGAAAAGCCCGGTCGAACCGTGGCCGTGGCCGTCGTCGTGGTAGACCTCTGGCAAAAGGTGCATTACCGTAAGCGACAGCAGGAACGATCCGCTGAAGGCCATGAGCAGTTTGAGCCGGGTGCGCCGTTCGGGCTTTAGAAAAACCGCGAAGGCATAGCCGAGCAAAACCGAAAACAACGGCAAAAGGTAACCCATCATTTGAATACCATTATAAGCCGCGGGCTCGTGCGCGGATTGAACTTTCGCAATTTGTAATCGCCAAATACATCGAGCAGGCTGATCCCCGAAGCCTCCATCATCTGTTCGAAACCCGCAAGGTCAAGTGCGCGGACTTTTTCAATGAAGTGGAAATCGCGGCCCTTGTCACAAAATCTGATCTCCTTGATGATGTGGTCGTCGACGACCAGGCGCGTAATGTGAAACTCGATCCCGTCAACTTCCTTGACTTCGGAAGGGACAAGGTTCTCAATTACGTTTTCGACATTCATGAAATCGATCACGCCAAGCCCGTAGGTGTCCAGGCTGTCCCGAATGGCCGCCAGGGTCGTGATGTTATCGGCGTCATCGTCAAAATAGCCGAAACTCGTGAAAAGGTTGAAGACGGCGTCAAATTTATCGGGAAACGGCTCGCGCATATCGTGTATCCTGAAGTGCAGCGTGGGATTTTCGTATCGGGAGGCTTCTGCGATGCTGTTGGCCGAAAGGTCGGCGCCGGTGACGTCATATCCCAGTTTGTTGAGGTAAAGCGAATGCCGCCCCTTTCCGCAGGCAAGATCCAGCACCTTTGCGCCTTGCTCGAGGTTCAGGTATTGGGTGATGTTGTCCATGAAGGCCTGCGCCTCGGCATAATCCCGGTCCTTGTAGAGAATGTGGTAGTATGGCGTATCGAACCACGAGGCATACCAGGAATTGTCGGTTTCGCCAGATGCGGGTTGGGTGATGGGCATGTAATGGGCTGTGTTTACTGGCAAATTTAGTGTATTTTTGCGGGCGATTCCCCTTACCTGCATGGAAAATAATTTTAAGATGACGGCCAAAACGTTCTTCGGATTCGAGGAAATCCTGGCCCGCGAACTGCTCTCCCTTGGCGCGCAGGACGTAAAGCCCGGGACGCGTGTCGTGACCTTTCGGGGGGACAAGGGTTTTCTCTACAAGGCCAATGTTTCGCTTCGCACGGCGTTGCGGATCCTGGTTCCGATACACACTTATCGCGCCGTCTCGGATGACCAGCTTTACCGCGGCATCCTGCAGGTCGACTGGTCCCGATATCTGGATGCCGACGGTACGTTCGTTATCGATTCCACCGTGCATTCGGATTATTTCAAGCACACGCAGTTCGTGGCGCAAAAAGCCAAGGATGCGATCGTGGACCAATTCCGCCAAAAGACGGGAAGGCGCCCATCGGTTGACAAGGATTTCCCGAGGCTGCGCATCAATATCCACATTGACCGCGAGCAGGTGACCGTTTCGCTGGATTCGTCAGGCGACTCGCTGCACCACCGCGGGTACAGGACCGCCACCAACATCGCCCCGATCAATGAGGTTCTCGCCGCCGGGATGCTGTTGCTTTCGGGATGGGACGGGCAGGGCGATTTCCTGGACCCGATGTGCGGGAGCGGCACCATCCTGGCCGAAGCCGCGATGATCGCCTGTAACATCCCGGCCAACATCAACCGCAAGGAATTTGCCTTCGAGAAATGGATGGATTGGGACAACGACCTTTTTAACCTTATCCTGGAATCACAGCTCAAGAAAGTGCGCGAGTTCCACTATACGATCACGGGTTATGACAAGGCGCCCTCGGCCGTGGCCAAGGCGAAGGACAACCTCCGCAACGCGAACCTCGACGAATACGTGACCGTGCGCGAACGCAATTTCTTTGAGACGCAAAAGCAGGTCAGGGGCCCGTTGCACATGGTCTTCAACCCACCTTACGGCGAGCGGCTCGACATTGACATGGAACGGTTTTACGCTTCCGTCGGTGACACGCTCAAGAAAGGCTATCCCAATACGCAGGCATGGTTCATCACCTCCAATCTCGACGCGCTCAAGTTTGTCGGCCTCAGGCCTTCCCGGAAGATCACGCTCTACAACGCAGGGCTGGAGACCAAGCTGGTCAAGTACGAGATGTACGAGGGGAGCAAGCGCACAAAATTCAACGAAAAACCGCCGCAACCATGAGTCTTACCGTCAGGGCGCTTTTGTACCAATTGGCCTGTTTTGCACTTTTGTTCATTACCTCCCGGCTTTTGATTGACATGTATACCGGGCTGGAAGGCTTCTGGATTCCTTTCACGGCCTTTGTCGTCTCGACATTGCTGGCTCCAAAGTTCAAGGCGGTGCGCACCAAGGATGGCGAAAAACTCTACATGAGCTGGATTTTCATCAAGGGCGTGCGGGAGATCATGTGATTACTTCGCAGCCGGTTTTTCGGCGGGAAGGACTTTTTTCTTGTAGATCGGCACAAAGTAAGACACCGTATAATTGAAACCCACGCCAAAGTCGCCGTCATAGGTCCGGTTGAATCCGGGAATGTACAGATTGGCAAAATTGTCCGGTTGCTTATTGGTCACGATGCGGTTTAGACGCGCGCTGAATCCCACGAAGATATTGTTGAAAACCTCCACCTTCACACCGGCCACGACTTCGGCCCACGACGCGCTGAGGCCCTTGAATTCCTGTCCTGAGACAACCGTCGGCGCCTCGCCCAGATACGGGTAAGGATTGTAGATCTCATAACTGTTGAGTGTCTGGCTGAAACTGCTCACACCGTACCTCAGGCCCACGTGGATCAGGTTTTCCATCCCAAGCCAGTTTTCATAGGTGTTATAGTCGAATCCCGCTTTGAAATACGTACCGCTCGTGGTAAAATCGAGGCGGTCGTCATCGGTGGTCTTCTTCTCATTGCCGATTTCCCCTGCCAGGTAGATTTTCTTGGAGAACCGGTAATCGGCCACGACCTCAAGCCCCCGGTAGTCCTGTTCATACACCGAACGCGCCAGTTTGTAGACGTCCACGCCCACGCGGATGCCGTAGCGGTCGGTCTTCACGGGAATCGAATCGGCGGGCTTCTGCGCGAGGGCCGACAATCCCATCAGCAGGCTAAAAATAAATATTGAGGTGTGTCTCATCTTCGGTTTCTATTGATGGCTGTTCCACCGTGATATTCTGCATCCAAGTGCCGTCGGTGGCTGCGTCAAAAACAAAGGGCGCCGCATCGTCCAGGACAAAGAGCGTCTTGTAACCGCAGGCCCGCGAGACAAAGACGTCGTTGCGCGCGTAGTTGAAGGTCAGGCGGTCCTCATTGTCAGTGTTCAAATCGGTGCTGTTGAGGATGAAGCGGTAGCCGGTAAGGTCCGCATCGGTCCTGAGCGGGAGTTCCACTGTATTGCCATTGAAGGTGCTGATGGGCGCCTCCATGCCGTCCCCGATGATGGCCAGGTTGGTCACGTTCTTGGCGAACGAGGGGTTGTTTACATCAAAAAATTTTATGATAAGCCTTGGCGTGGTGGCCGTGTTCGCATCGCAGATGTCGTCCTTTTCGCAAAAAGTCAGTGCCGATGCCAGCAAAATCAAAACTGTCAGGGATAGAGCCCGCCTCATGGTACGCGTTTTTCCAAAAGTACGACATTTTCCACGTGATGGGTCTGCGGAAACATATCCACCGGCCGCACGCGTGTTACCCGGTAATTGGCGTCCAGCAACGCCAGGTCGCGTGCCTGCGTCGCCGAATTACAGCTGACATACACGATGCGCTGCGGTGCGATCTTCAGGATCTGGTCCACGACATCCTTGTGCATGCCGTCGCGCGGCGGGTCGGTGATGATGACATCGGGCGCGCCGTGCCGGGTGATGAACGCGTCGTTGAAGACGGCCTTCATGTCGCCAGCGACAAAGGTGCAGTTGTCGATGTTGTTGCGCCTGGCATTTTCCTTTGCGTCGGCAATCGCCTCGGGGACGGCTTCCACGCCCACGACTTTCCTGGCCTTTTTCGCCACGAACTGCGCGATGGTACCGGTGCCCGTGTAGAGGTCATAAACCGTTTCCGAACCCGTCAGCGCGGCAAATTCACGGGTCACTTTATATAGTTCGTAAGCCTGCGCCGAATTGGTTTGGTAAAAAGACTTCGCATTGATCTTGAAAGTCAGCCCCTCCATTTGTTCAAAGATGTAATCGCGTCCCGAAAACAGGATGATGTCCTGGTCATACAGCGTGTCGTTCGCCTTTTGGTTGACCACATATTGGAGCGAGGTGATTTCAGGAAAACGATTGGCCAGGTAGGAGAGCAGCAAGTTGCGCGCCGTGGCGTCGTCTTCAAAAAACTGGATGACCACCATCACTTCGCCGGTGGATGCGGTGCGGATCATCAGCGTGCGCAAAAGTCCAGAATGTTCGCGCGGATTAAAGAACGCAAGGCCGTTTGCCAGTGCAAAGGCCTTTATCTCGTTGCGGATCGCGTTGGAGGGATCGGGCTGGAGCCAGCATTTTTTGACGTCGAGGATTTTGTCCCACATGCGCGGGATGTGGAAACCCAGCCCGTTGCGGTCGCCGGCATCATCGGCCGAGGCGATTTCGTCATCGGTGAGCCATCGGTTGCTGGAGAAGGAAAATTCCATCTTGTTCCGATAGAAGTATTCGTCTGCACTGCCCAAGATGGGCTCTACCGGAGGCAGCTCCACCTTCCCGATGCGGACAAGGTGATTGACCACCTCGTTCTGTTTGTAGAAAAGTTGCCGGTCATATTTCATGTTCTGCCATTTGCAGCCGCCGCATGTTCCAAAATGGATGCAAACGGGCTGTGTGCGGTGCTCGCTGTAGGTGTGGAAGTGGACCGCCTTGCCCTCATAATAGGCTTTTCGCTTCTTGAATGTCTGGACATCCACCACATCGCCCGGCACGGCATTGGGAATAAAGATCACCTTGCCATCGGGGGCCTTGGCCACGCAAACGCCCTTGGCCCCGGCATCGAGCACCTCAATGTTGGTAAAAACGGCCTTGTCGGCATTTTTTCTTTTCATGGTGCAAAAGTAGCGATTCACTTTTATTTATCTTACCGGCATGAAAACCCAAACCATCATCCTTTTGCTGCGGGGCATCAACGTCAGCGGGCAGAAGCTGATCCGGATGGAGGATCTCCGCAAGGCTTTTGCCGATGCGGGCTTTGACGATGTGCGGACCTATATCCAGAGCGGGAACGTCGTGGCGAAGGATTCGGGTACGCCCTATGCGGCCGCCAGGCGATCCACCCAACTGATCGCCGACGCGTTTGGGTTTGACGTAGCCGTGATGGCCGTACTGCCCTCCGAACTCAAGGAGGCGTTGCTCGCCAATCCGTTTGACGGCCCGGGGAACAAGGTTTACCTTGTATTCCTGTCCGCGGTTCCGGCCGCCGCCAATGCCTACGCGTGGGAAAGTCTTGATTTCGGCCATGACCGGACCAGGCTGCAGGGGCGCGTGCTGTATGTACAGTATTGCGACGGAGCCGGCCAGTCCAAGCTCACCACAAACCTGATGGAGAAGAAGCTTGGGGTGCGCGCAACGGCCCGGAATCTGAATACCTGCCGAAAACTTCTCGAAATGACTTCGCAAGCCGGATGATTTTCGTATTTTTAGGTATTAAACAATCCAATCATGAAAAGAAATGCAACGGCCGTCTGGAACGGTTCGGTAAAGGAAGGCAAGGGTACGCTCACCACGCAGAGCACCGTCCTTGACAAGACGCAGTATTCATTTACCTCGCGCTTTGAGAGCGGCATCGGGACAAATCCGGAAGAGCTCATCGCCGCGGCGCACGCGGGATGCTTCACGATGCAGTTGTCGGCTTTCCTGGGCGAGGCTGGCTACGAGGCCAAAAGCCTGGAAACGACCTGCACGGTTGAATTCCGC
>SXQR01000084.1 GCA_005792865.1 Flavobacterium sp.
ATGCTGTCGTTGGCCGTTGCGATCCCTTCGTACTTGATCACGTCCTCCAGGTTGTCGCGCTTTTTGCGGATGGCTTTGTACTCGCGCGAACGGGCATTGAGCTGCGTCAGTGTAGAATCATAATATTGTCCGGCCGCCACATAGCGTGCCTCGTTGAAATTGATGTCAGCGAGGTTGCGGTAATTGGAGGCAACCAGGTAGGTATTCTCGTTCTTGTATTTGAGCGAAGCCTGGTAATACTTGGTCGCGCGCTCGTAATCTTTGTTCTTGTCGTAGAAAAGCGCCATCTGATGGTTCAGCGTTCCCAGGTAAGGGCGGTTCTCGCGGTCCTTGAGCAATTTGTTGAATTTCTTGACAAAAGCGGCCGTGTCTCCCGTCTTATAATCAAACTGCAATGCCTGCCTCGCGTGGGCTTGGACCACATACTGGCGTGGCGACTTTCGCTTCATCTCGATTACTTCCTGGAAAACGGCATATGCGCTGTCCTTGTGCCCCTGCTCCTCATAGATCTGCCCCAGGATGAACCGGTAGCGCGCCTTCTCCTCGTTTTTCTTGGTGAATTCGGTGGCGAGCTTGAGTTTGGCCACGGCGCTGTCGGGTTGTTCAAGGTTGAGGAAGGCTTCGGCGAGCATCGCGTTCGCATCTGCAAAAATCTGGTCCTTGAACTTGATTTCCTTGAGCAATTTCCGCAAATTGTTTACCGCCAGTTGGTCGTTCTCCATGCGGATGTTGGTCTTCTCGCGCCACACCTTGGCTTCGTAAATCTTGTCGGAAGTAGGATATTTATATAAAATGTAATTGAAGGCCTCCAGCGCGGGAACGAAGCGGTTGTCATAATAGCGTGCTTTTCCAAGCATCAGGTGGGCCTCGTCCATCTGCGGGTTTTTCTCGCTTCCGCCGATGTTCATCGAGTGCTTCTGAATTGCCTTGATGGCCTTGGTCTCGGCGCGCTCAAAGTTCGCATTGCGCACATCGCCCGGATTCATCGCGTCCTGGTTGGGCTGCATCCGCTCCACCGGAAGGCGCTCCCAGAAATTGTCGGGTGCCAGTTGAAGCTCCGCCAGTCCGGCATCGAGCGCAAGGCCCCCGTTGTAGAGAATGTTGTATTCGGTGCTAAGCGCGTGCGAATTCCTGGAAATGAAAGAGTTGCGCTTGGTGGAACACGCAATGAGGAAAACGGCAAGGGCAAAGGCGAAAAAGTATTTGAATATGCTGGTTTTCAATGTGGAAGCGATTTATTGCAAAAACTTTTTATTGCAAATTTTAGTATAATGACTGGTAAAAATACCATTCTTTTTGACACTGCAAACATAACCCGAATTTTTTTGAAGCCCCTCGCCACACGGCCTCAACTAATAAATCGGTGTTAATATGCACGCCGCGAAGCACCGAATCAAAATCCCAAAGGCGGCATTTTTACTATTTTTGCCAAAAATCCAAGCATGTCCACTTTTTACAAGCTATCTATAAAGGAGGTCCGTCGGGAAACCCCAAATGCCGTTTCGGTAGAATTCAACGTGCCACTTGAGTTCCGCGATTACTATAAATTCATTGCCGGGCAGTATGTTACCCTGAAACTGACGCTTGACGGCGAGGAAATCCGCCGCGCCTATTCAATTTGCTCGTCGCCTCAAAGCGGTGAGCTCAGGATTGCGATCAAATCGGTTGGGCAGGGCGCTTTTTCGACATTCGCCAATACCCAGCTAAAGGCGGGCGATGTCGTGGAAGTTGGTACGCCGGAAGGCAAATTCACCTTTGAGCCCAATCCCGGGCGCATGAAAAATTATGCGGCATTTGCGGCCGGCAGCGGCATCACGCCCGTCATGTCGATCCTGCAATCGGTGCTGGAGGGTGAGCCGGAAAGCACTTTTGTATTGGTTTACGGAAACAAGTCGCCCGAGGAAACCATTTTCCACGACCTCCTGCACGAACTCCAATTGCAGTACACGGGCAGGCTGTTTGTACATTATGTTTTCAGCCAGGTC
Source organism: Flavobacterium sp. (assembly GCA_005792865.1). Taxonomy (GTDB): domain Bacteria; phylum Bacteroidota; class Bacteroidia; order Flavobacteriales; family Flavobacteriaceae; genus Flavobacterium. The sequence continues at coordinate 1,986 of SXQR01000084.1, forward strand.
CATGCAGGTCAGGAACTCTTTGGACGCATAGAAAAGTCGACGGTCAATTTTGTACTGAACAACCGCCACAAGGAAAAGGAATTCGACAAATTCTACCTGTGCGGTCCGGAGGCGATGATCAATTGCGTCAGCGGCGTCCTGCGAGAGCACAACATACGCGAAAAGGACATCCGGTTTGAACTTTTCTTTGCCCCCAAGGCCGAAAACGAGATCGACACCCACTTGCAGGGCCACACCAAGATCAAGGTGATCGTGGACGGCGACGAGGCGGTTTTTGAAATGTCGCAAAAGCAGACCTTGCTCGAAGCTGCGCTGAAGCAGGGGCTCGACGCGCCGTATTCCTGCCAGGGCGGAATTTGCAGCAGTTGCATTGCCCGGATCACTTCGGGGAGTGCCGAGATGAAAAAGAACACGATCCTGACCGACGGCGAAATTGCCGACGGACTGATCCTGACCTGCCAGGCGCATCCCACATCGGCCGAGATCACGGTGGATTACGACGACGTCTAACTTAGGATTTCCCTGATTTTTTCAATTACCGACTGCGGCAGAATGGTCCGCATCGCGTCCTCGTACCCCTTGACCTTTTTGTTCCCGTAGATTGAAGTAGGTAGCATCGGGAATTTTTCGCGGTCGGATGTAAGCGCATTTGAAAGCGGTTGGTTGAACGGCGCAAATCCCGCAAAAGGATGCGTCGCGCCCCATAAAGTGACCGTCGGCACACCGTACATTGCCGCAATGTGCGCATTGCCCGAATCCATCGACAGCATCGCGTCGAGATTGGAAATCAGCTCCAACTCCTTCGCAAATGACAGTTTGCCCGCCACGATCGTAATGTTTTTTCTGCCCGATGCAAATTGCTCCAGCTGGCGTCCCTCGTCGGCACCCGCCCCGAATAGGAAAATTTTCAAGTCGTCGGTCGCCAGTCCGTCGATCACCTGTTGCATCAGGTCATGTGGATAAACTTTCGCCGCGTGTTTGGCAAAAGGCGCGATGCCCAGCCATTTCGAATTCTTTACTCCCGAGACCGCCTGCATTTCAATACCAGGCTCCAACTTTGGGACGGCAGAAAGCGCCGAAAGGTCGAGCGCATAACCCAGATCGGCAAATACTTTCGCATACCGATGGGTCACCGGCGTCAGCGGCGAGAATTTTTTGTTGTGCGGCCTCGTCAGCGCGCTTCTCTGGCTTCGTGCCTTGTCCAACGTAGCGACCGTAATGCCCGAGAGCCGAAGCAACAAGGAAATTACATGTGAGCGCAACACATTGTGCAGGTCTGCAAATCCATCGACACCGCGGTCCTTGAGATCGTGCGAAAGCTGCAACAGGCCAGGTAACTTCTTGTGTTTACCCGCAAGGTCGGCGGCGAGGAAAGTGGTGTTTTCCAGCCCGTCGAACAGCGGCTTGAAAAAGGGCCGCGAAACCATCGTGACCCTGAGTTCGGGATATTGTTGCGAGAGTGCGTGGAGTATGGGTACGGTCATGGCCACGTCGCCCAGGGCCGAGAGCCGGATCGCGGCGATATGGCGCAGGGTAACGGCCAACCTATTTCTTGTTTTGATAAAGCACCGGGTTGAGTGCCTCATCATTGTACATTTTCATCTGGCGGTAAACCTTCATGTATTTGTCCCCCGATGCGATATCGGCCAACAAGTCGTCGATTGCGGTCGCGAGATCCTTGCGCTGTTCGAGCAGGATGTCAAGCTTCGCCTGACAGGCCGCGCGGTGTTCCGGCGATGCCTCGGTACGGACGGCTTCCTCCCGCATGTGATGGATCTTGAGGGCGAGGATGGAGAAACGATCGATGGCCCATGCCGGGCTTTCCGAATTGATCTTCGCCGTTTCCTTTGGCGCCACGTCCTTATATTTCTGAAGGAAATAACTGTCAATGTATTCCACCATGTCCGTCCTTTCCTGGTTGAAGGCGTCAATCCGGCGCTTGAGCGCGAGTGCGGCAACTGGATCGATCTGCGGATCGCGGATCAGGTCCTCAAAATGCCACTGCACCGTATCGATCCAATTCTTGAGGTAGAGCAGGTGCTCGATCTTCTCCTTTGGATAGGGATTGTTGACCGGCTGGTCCACATTGTCATGGACGTGATAGTCCTTGATTGACTGTTCAAAAACCTGGAAGGCGAGTTGTGAAAACATATGGCGCGTTAAAAGGCAAAGATACTTTTTATACTTTTATCCCCGAAAACTTTTTCCCCATGCAAATCCACCACCTGTCACAACAGGACAGCGTGCTGCATCATTTTCTGGGTCAGATCCGCGAGGTCGGCGTACAGAATGACAGCATGCGCTTTAGGCGAAACATTGAGCGCATAGGCGAAATCATGTCCTATGAAATCAGCCGCACGCTCCGGTATAATGTCAGGCAGGTGCCGACGCCGCTGGGAACAAAGGAAGTTTCTCAAATTAGTTCGCGCATCGTGCTTTGTTCGGTGCTTCGGGCAGGGCTACCGCTCCACCTGGGTTTCCTGAATTATTTTGACGATGCCGAAAACGGTTTCATATCGGCCTTTCGGCACCATCCCAACCACGACGAACACTTCAACATTGTCGTGGAATACCAGGCAATCTCAGATATCAATGACAAGACGCTGATGCTGGTGGACCCGATGCTGGCCACGGGGCAATCGCTGGTTGCCGTTTTCAACAGGCTGATGGAGCGCGGTACGCCGGCAGAGATCCATGTCGCGGTCGTGATCGCGGCGCCCGAAGGAATTGAATATCTTCAACAAAACCTTCCCGACCACTGCCACCTCTGGGTCGCATCGATCGACGAGCGGCTCAACGAACGGCAATACATCGTTCCCGGATTGGGCGATGCGGGCGACCTGGCCTACGGCATCAAGCTATGACCTGTACAAAATAGAGTACCATCGCCAGCATGATGCAGATTCCGAGTGCGATCTCGCGCCCAATTCCCTTGTAAAATTCAATGTGTGCCGTGGCCATGATGGCCAGCGGAGCAAAAGTAAATACCAGGGTTTCGTTGCTCTTTCCCGGTGAGGCCAGGAAGATAAAGACGGCCAGGAAAAACCATGCGACCACTTTCTTATACGACGCCTGCACCACGAGCGGCCTCGCGCTGACGCTGAAGATCATGGACGATGTAAAGAACAGGGCAACTGCCGCATAAACCGACAAGGCGCCCTGCTCCACCTGCGACGCAAAATACCCGATGCTGAAATCGGCATAGGCGCTGTCCCGCAACTCGCCGATGATTGCAGGATCGAAAGCCGCCGCATAAAGCAGAAAAGCGGCCGTTACCGCAAAAAACGCCAGGAAGGGCAGTACCCAGTTTCGATAATCGCGCGACACGTGAAAGAGGATGGAAAGGAAGACAAGCAATAGGAAGACGATGGACCAAAAGTGGAAAAGCGTCGCGACAAATACCCAAATTGACGCGTCGAATATCTTTTCGCGTATTGCCTTGAAGGAATGCATCGAGATCAGCCGGCGCAAGGCCAACAGGACGAAGAACCCTGCCAGCATGAGCCGTGGCTTGTCCAGGATGCCAGGGAAAAACATCACGAAAAGCACATAGAACAGGACCGTGAACGTACTGTCGCGGCTGAGATTGTTTTTCTTGGCAATGAAGTTGACGATAAAAAGGGAAGCAAAGAGAAAAACAACGATCGAGGCGGCGCCAAGCCAGGATAATGTCGCCGTATCCCGCCCGGCCAGGAAGAGCAGGAAGACCACGAGCGCCGTGGTCACCACAATCGTATAGTTAAGCGGAGTAGATTTTTTGAAAAGGCTTGTAATCATCGGGGGATTTCATACTTTTGTCCTGTAAATATAAACACTTCGCATCCAATGAAAGCGTTTTTCGAGGCAATCCAGACATTATTCGTAGACTTTTTGTTCCTCCCGATGGACGGCCTCCGCAGGCTCGAACTCTCGTCATGGGGACTGGCCAATATCATCAATTGGATCCTAATGGCCATTTGCGTGGTCGCTACCTGGTACTGGATCAAGCAATTGCGCATCCACGAGGAAAACGGCGAAGAAAACCAGGATACTACCGCACACTCATTTCTGGACTAGGTCAAAGCCGATATCCTTCCTGTAATACATCGTATCGAAATGTAGCTTGTCTATGTTTTGATACGATTTTTTTACGGCCTGCTGGAAATTCTCCCCAAACGAAGTCACGGCCAGCACGCGCCCGCCATTGCTGACGGTAAACCCGTTATCCAACTTTGTCCCGGCATGGAAGACGATGGAATCCGTGACGTCGCCGACCCCTGATATGACCTTCCCCTTTTGGTAATCGCCGGGATAACCGCCCGATACGATCATCACCGTTGCGGCGCTGCGCTCGTCGACCAGAAGCGAGGTTTCCCATAGGCTTTGGTTGGCCACGGCCAGGAAAAGTTCCACCAGGTCCGACTTGAGCCGCGGGATCACGACCTCGGTTTCGGGATCGCCCATGCGGACATTGTACTCGATGACCATTGGTTCGCCCGCAACTACGATCAGCCCTATAAATATGAACCCGCGGTAGGCAATTCCGTCTTTTTCAAGCCCCTCCACGGTAGGTTTCACAATCCGGCGCTCAATTTTTTCCATCAGCTCCTCATCGGCAAAGGGAACGGGTGAAATCGCGCCCATGCCGCCCGTATTGAGTCCGGTGTCACCCTCACCGATGCGCTTGTAATCCTTGGCCGTAGGCAGGATCTTGTAGCTGTGGCCATCGGTCAGGACAAAACAGCTCATTTCGATGCCCTTGAGGAATTCCTCGATCACGACTTTGTGGCTCGCCGCGCCAAACTTGCCTTCCAGCATGTCGCGCAGTTCGCGTTCGGCGTCGCGGATATCATCCAGGATGACAACGCCCTTCCCGGCGGCGAGTCCGTCGGCCTTGAGCACATACGGCGGATTGAGCGTTTTGAGGAAGCCGATGCCTACCTCCAGGTTTTCCCTGGTAAACCCCTGGTAAGCGGCCGTGGGGATGTGGTGGCGCACCATGAATTGCTTGGCAAATTCCTTGCTGCCTTCCAGCCTTGCCCCAACCGCCGATGGGCCAATGACGGGGATTTCCTCAAGATGCTGATCGGCGGCAAAAAAGTCAAATATTCCCGCGACCAAAGGATCCTCCGGGCCCACTACAACCATCCGTACTTCGTTTTTCAGCACGAACGATTTCACGGCCGGAAAATCCAGCGGCGAAAGATCCACGTTCTGGGCAATCGCGGCGGTTCCCGCATTTCCGGGGGCGACAAAAAGCGTATCGCAAAATTTACTTTGGAGCATCTTCCAGGCCAGCGCGTGTTCACGGCCGCCCGAACCAAGCAGGAGAATATTCATGTCGTAGTTGTTTCGTAGCCCAAAAATAGCCCCTTTCGAGCACTTGCCGAAACTAATTTTCATCCAAAATCCAAAAGCCTCTGACGCGTAAATGTTACATTTGGAAAAAATTTTTACGTGCCGGGCATATTTGACCTTTCGCTTGAACTCAACGGCTTCCCCATCAAAAAGGCGCGGAAGGCACTTGCGCAGATCACAGCCGTGCCGGAAGCAGAATTCGGGCGTTTTGACCGCGAACGCCGTGAAGAACTGGTCAAGTTCCACATGGCGCGCAATCAATTTTACCAAAGCCTTGCCGGTCCCGAATACAACGATTGGGAATCGCTTCCCATCATGACCAAGCGCGACCTACAACGCCCGCTTGCCGAAAGGCTTTCAGACGGTTACCGCACCGGCGATGTATTTGTCAACAAGACCTCAGGCTCTGGCGGCGACCCGATGGTTTTTGCGAAGGACAAATTTTGCCACGCGATCATCTGGGCCAACATCATGAGAAGGTTTGCGTGGTACGGCGTGGATTTCAACCGGTCCTACCAGGCGCGTTTTTACGGAATGCCCCTGGATTTCGCAGCCAACGCCAAGCTTCGGGTCAAGGATTTCTTCGCGCTCAGGTACAGGTTCAGCATTTTTGACCTCTCGGATGCGGGCCTGGCAAAGATTGTGAACGGGTTCCGATCGAGGAAATTCGACTACATCAACGGCTACACCAATACCATCGTGCTCCTGGCGAAATACCTGCGGGGCCAAAACCTCGTCCTGAAGGATATCTGCCCAACGCTCAAGCTGTGCATCACGACTTCCGAAATGCTCTTTGACGACGACCGGGCGGTGCTTCGGGAATGGCTGGGCGTTCCGATTGTCAATGAATACGGCGCGTCGGAACTGGATGTCATCGCCTTCGAGCATCCTGACGGACGATGGCTGGTCAATGCTGAAACGACCTTTGTGGAAATTGTGGACGATGCCGGACGGACGTTACCCAATGGAACCGAGGGGCGCATCATCGTGACCTCGCTGCACAACCGCGCGCACCCCATGATCCGGTATGAGGTGGGCGACCGCGGCGTGCTGGACGAATCTTCAACCTCCAAATTCCCCGTACTGAAGTCCCTGACCGGCCGCACGAACGACCTTGCCGTTCTCCCGAGCGGAAAGAAACCCGCGGGCATGACGTTCTATTCGATCACGAAAAAACTCTTTGGCGATCAGGGAAATGTCAAGGAATTCGTGATCCGCCAAGTTAAATTGGATACTTTTGAAATTGTCTATACGAGTGAAATGCCGCTTGATGAACGCGAGATCCGGCACATCGAAAAGGTGCTGGAACAATACCTCGAACCGGGATTGCACTTTATTTTTATCCGCAAGGAAAGCCTCGAACGCACCCAAAGCGGAAAGCTCAAACAATTCGTATCGCTGATTAAAACATGAAAATAACCATCGTCGCGGGCGCAAGGCCCAATTTCATCAAGATCGCGCCCATCATCCGCGCCATCGAGGCCCGGGCATCCTCCGGTGCAAAAATTGGTTACCGCCTGGTCCACACCGGCCAGCACTATGACAAAAACCTCAGCGATACATTTTTCACCGAACTCAACATTCCGCAGCCGCATGCCAACCTCGAGGTAAAAAGCGGTTCCCAGGCCGCGCAGACAGCCGCCATCATGGTCGCTTTTGAAAATGACCTTGAAGCCCATCCCGCCGACCTTGTGCTGGTGGTGGGCGATGTGAACTCCACGATGGCCTGTGCGATCGTGGCCAAGAAGATGAATGTTGCCGTTGCGCATGTCGAGGCGGGCATCCGGTCAGGCGACATGACCATGCCCGAGGAAATCAACCGCATTGTCACCGACAGCATCACCGATCATTTTTTTACCACCTCTGTCACGGCTTCCCAAAATTTACTGGCCCACGGTGCCGATAAGGACCACGTGCATTTTGTGGGCAATGTCATGATCGACACGTTGTTGTACAATCAATCGCGGTTTTGCAAACCCGCCTTCTTTGACGAACAGTCCCTGGAAATAAGGAATTACATCGTGCTGACGCTGCACCGGCCTTCAAACGTTGACGATCCCCTGAACCTAAAAAAGTTGATTGCGGGAATCGATTCGCTCGCAAACGGCCGAAAGGTGATCTTTCCCGTCCATCCCCGGACGAGGTCGATGCTTTCCGGGCTGGACATCGTGACCGAAAACATATACTACTGTGAGCCGATGGGCTATCTCGAATTCATGTACCTGATAGGCGGAAGCTTTGCCGTCATCACCGATTCGGGTGGACTGAGCGAGGAGACGACCGTGCTGGGCATTCCCTGTTTTACGATGCGGGACACGACCGAACGGCCCGAAACGCAGGAAATCGGGACCAATACGCTCGTGGGGACCAGTATTGAAAACCTGGAACGCCTCTTTACGGAATTCCTGCAAAAACCGCGTCGCACTGCCGGCATTCCCAATCTTTGGGACGGCAAGGCGTCCGAAAGGATTGTGGATATTTTGCTTCGGAAATGAAGGAGATCCTGATTGTTTCCAATTATTATCCGCCCGAGAGGGGCGCCGCCGCCAACCGCATAGGCAGGCTTGCAGCGGGACTGGCCGCCCGGGGCCACAAAGTCAGCGTGGTTTGCCCGCTCCCAAATTATCCCGAAGGGCGTGTCTTTGAAGGTTTTCGCGGTAAATTTTCGGCATTGGAAGTAATCGACGGGATTCACGTCAGGCGTCTTTGGATCTACCCAAGCAAAAGCGCCAATCCGGTGGTGAGGATCTTTTCAATTGCCTCATTTGCACTCTGCCTGAAATTTTACCTCCTCTTTGCCCGATTGCCCAAAACCGTGATTGTCCAGTCGCCGCCGCTGCTGCTGTCCTTCCTGTCCGTTGCCGTGCTGCGGCTCAAGCGAAGGAAAATCATCCTGAACATTTCGGACCTGTGGCCACTTGCCGCCATTGAACTGGGCGCGCTCAGGGAAAACAGCTTCGGGCACCGGATCGCGCTGAGGCTGGAAAGGTTCATCTACCAAAGCGCCGATACGGTCATTGGGCAATCGCGTGAAATATTGCAGCACGTCCGGGAGATCAGCCCCGGAAAAGCCGTGCACCTCTATCGGAACTTTCCCGCGAAATTCATAATGGAGCGCGGTGAACCATCGCCGAAGATCAGGATATTCTATGCCGGGCTGCTTGGCATAGCGCAAGGCGTGCTCGAGGCGTGCGAGCACCTGTCACCCAAATCCAATGTCGAGTTCCACATTTTTGGCGACGGCGCCGAGAAAGAGGGCATTCTGAAATTCATTTCAACCAGCGGCGCTTCGCACATCTTCTATCACGGCATGGTGCCGCAAAAGGAACTGGCGGCCAGGATCCGGTCTTTTGACATTGCCTTCGTACCGTTGCGGACACGCATCTATGGAAGCGTGCCGTCCAAAATCTTTGAATACGCGGCACAGGGCTTCCCGATCCTTTATTTTGGGGGCGGCGAAGGGGGTGAAATCGTGCGCGAACTGGATCTTGGATGGGTGGGCGAACCGGCCGATTACAAATCCCTAAACCAAATGCTGGAGGAAATTGCCAAAATGCCACGCGAAACCCTCGAACAAAAGAAACTTAAGGTTTTTGAGACGGCGCAAAGGGAATTCGACATTGAGGCGCAACTGGATCAATTGATGGCCGAAGCCGCCTTTTAGTAGGCCTTTGCCTCTCCCTTGAAAATGTTGATAACTGTCTGCAGGATGATTTTCAGGTCAAGGATAAGCGACCAGTTCTCGATGTAGAACACGTCAA
>SXQR01000085.1 GCA_005792865.1 Flavobacterium sp.
CGAAACTTGGCCAAGTCGGTTACGGTTGAGTAAGCTGTCAGTTTGAGTACGCAATAAAGGTTAATTGGTTACTATTTATTGTAATTATTTTCAATATACAATTCAGTGGAAAACGTTCGACATTCGACGTTCGACATTTGACAATAAAAGAGCGAGAAATTTTCTCGCTTTTTTTATGACCGATTGAAAATGTTTGTACTTTTCCGGCATTAACCAAATAACCCTACTTTACATGAAAGTGTATCTATTTCTCGCGTCGTTGTTTTTCGGTTTGGGCGCGTACGCACAAAATTCGCTGAGCGGTACCATTACCGACGCAGCAGGCCTTCCCGTTCCGGGGGCAAATGTGCGCGTGGTGGGCGAAAGCACCGGGACGGTCGCGGATTCCGAAGGTAAGTTCACACTATCAACTTCGCTGACGCCTCCATTCGAGATCGAGGTTTCGAATGTCGGTTATGCCACGCAAACGGTAACGGTCTCTTCACTGACCGGCGTTGCGGTGCAGATGCAGGAAGAACAGACACTGCTCAATGAAATCGTGGTATCGGCCTCGCGGACGCCTGAGCGCGTACTCGAATCTCCCGTCACCATCGAGCGCATGGGCGCTGCAGAGGTGCGCAACACCTCTTCACCTTCGTTCTATGACGGGCTTGAAAACCTCAAGGAAGTACACTTCAACACCAGTTCATTATCTTTCAAATCCATCAACACCCGCGGTTTTGCGACTGTCGCCAATACGCGTTTCATGCAGCTGGTGGACGGGATGGACAACTCTTCGCCGGCGCTCAACTTCGTGCTGGGCAACCTGATCGGGTTGTCGGAACTCGACGTTGCAAGTGTGGAGCTGCTTCCGGGCGCTTCGTCGGCACTGTACGGTGCGAATGCCTTCAACGGGATCCTGTTCATGAACAGCAAAAACCCTTTTACCTCGCAGGGCATCAGCACCTATTTTAAATATGGAAAGACCTCGCAGGATGCTGCCGGGACCAACGACTATTATGATTTCGGATTCAGGGCCGCACACGCATTCACGCCGAAATTTGCAGGTAAGGTAAATTTCAATTACCTGCGCGCCACCGAATGGATTGCCAATGACACCCGCAGCATGACGGGTGGCAGCATCGGGCACGAGGGCAACCAGAACTACGACGGGCTCAACCTTTACGGAGACGAGGTCACCACATTTATCCCTAATGTGGGGCAGGTGAGCCGCAGCGGTTACCGCGAGCAGGACCTGGGCGACAACAAGATCGAGAGCGTAAAGGCTGACTTTTCCCTGCATTACAAACCATGGGAGAATGATTTTGAAATCATCGGGCAATATAAGCTGGGCTTTGGCAACACGATTTACCAGGGCGCCAACCGATATGCGCTCAAGAATTTCTTCCTCAACCAGGCGAAAATCGAGATCAGGAACCGCAACTTCTTCGTGCGGGCCTATGTGACCGACGAGGACGCAGGTGATTCATACGACATGCGCTTTGCTGCCTGGAACGTGAACCGCCTGGCCAAGCCGGACAAAAACTGGTTCACTGACTACGCGACCGCGTACCAGCTCTCGAGTGCACTGTTTGGCTTTGATGCAAATACGGCCGCGAACTATGCCCGCACATTTGCCAATACAAACGGTTTCCCCGCAGGAATGCCCGCACTGCCTATCGCGCCTTACATCGACCCGCTAAATCCCGATGCCCCGAGGCTTGCGCGATTTGAGCCCGGAACTCCGGAATTCAACAATGCCCTGAACACGGTGATCGCCAATCCGGACCTGACCACGGGCGCGAAATTCATTGACGAATCCAAGCTCTACCACACCGACGTGAACTATAACTTCAAGGAACTCATCGATTTTGCCGAGATCCAGGTTGGAGGTTCGTTCCGACTTTATGACCTCAATTCGCAGGGTACGATCTTCACTGATTACGATGGTTCGATTGAATACGAGGAATACGGGATCTACACCCAGTTCCAGAAAAAATTTGCGCAGGAGCGCTTAAAATTCACGGGTTCCGTCCGCTATGACAAATCACAGAATTTTGACGGCCAGTTCTCACCAAGGATCTCGTTCGTGTACTCGGCCGGGGCGCAGAAAAACCACAATTTCCGCGCGTCGTTCCAAACCGGTTTCCGCAACCCGACCACCCAGGACCAGTACATCGGGCTTGACGTAGGGCCTTTTGCGCTCATCGGTTCGGCAGCCGACAACCTTGACCGGTATGTTGAGCAGATGCCCGTCAGTCTTGCCGGACAGGCGCTAGGCGCACCTGCAACCGTAACGCTTACCGGAAACGATGCCTACAACACCGTCCTGTACACCCTTCCATCGGTACAGCGCTTTGCCGTATCGCAAAACCCGGCCGATCTTGAGGTCGCCAGCGTCAGTATTGTGAAACCCGAGCAGGTCAAAGCGTTCGAGGTCGGCTACAAATCGGTCATCGGCAACGCGTTTTCCATCGACGTGAACGGATATTATAACATTTATAATGATTTCATGAGCTCGTCGCGCGTCGTGAAACCTTATTACGGTGAGGTCGGAACAGATTTCACCCAAACCGATGCACAGCTTGCCCTCCAGGCGCTTGCCAATGGCGACCGCAGGATTTTCCAGGTCTATTCCAATACTACCGAAACGGTTTCGTCGTTTGGATTTGGAATTGGGGCTACCCGCAAGATCTACCGCGATTACGAACTCGGCGTGAACTACAACCATGCGCAGTTTGAGTTCGATCAGGAGAAAGATCCTGCGTTCGTGGCCGGATTCAACACGCCGCGCCACCGCGTGAAGGCGTCGCTTGGAAATCCCAAGGCATTCAAGAACTTTGGATTCAATATCAACGTGCGATGGAATGACGAATACCTGTGGCAATCGTCTTTTGCCGACGGCATGGTGCCGGAGAACACAGTGCTCGATGCACAGGTCAACTATTCCATCCCGAAATGGAAATCCAACGTGAAACTGGGTGGTGCGAACCTCTTTGGCGAGGATTACATCCAGGTCATCGGAGCGGGACAGATCGGGCAGCAGTGGTACATCCAATGGACCATTAATCCATAATCTTAAAAATTGACAATCATGATAAAGAATTATAAATGGCTGATTTTGCTCGCACTGGGCTTCACGGCCTGCGACAGCGACGATGACAATAACAATCCTGTCGAGGAGCCGCTTTCGGCCGGGACGGCAGATTTCACGAGGTATGTGGCGCTTGGAAACTCGCTGACGGCAGGTTTTAGCGACAATGCCCTCTTCAGGAAGGGGCAGGAAAACTCATACCCGAACATCCTGGCGCAGCAATTCGCGCAGGTGGGCGGTGGAACGTTTACGGTTCCCTTTGTAGGTCCCGATAACATTGGCGGACTTTTGTTGGGCGGAAACGTGATCCAGGGCCCGCGGCTTGCGATCCTCGGCTTTACAGGCGGTACGCCGCAAATTGGCCCGCTACCCGCGACTCCAATGACCGAGATTACGCAGCCGGTGGCAGGCCCTGTCCAAAACATGGGTGTTCCGGGCGCGAAGAGTTTTCATCTTCTGGCGCCGGGATACGGCAACATTGCCGGTGTTCCCACTGGCCAGGCCAATCCTTATTTCGCACGTTTTGCTTCATCGCCAACTGCGAGCGTGATCGGCGATGCCGTTGCGCAGGCCCCCACGTTTTTCTCACTTTGGATCGGTAACAATGACGTGCTTTCTTACGCGACTTCCGGAGGAACAGGCGTCAACCGCATCGGCAACCCCGACCCATCCACTTATGGCAGCAACGATATTACCGACCCGGGCGTTTTTGCGCAGGTTTACGGTGCGCTGGTTGACCAGTTGACCGCGAACGGGGCAAAGGGCGTTGTGGCTAATATTCCGTATGTGACATCGATTCCGTTCTTCAGGACCGTTCCGTATAACCCCGTTCCCCTTGATGAGGCGACGGTTGCGCAGCTCAATGCCGGTTATGCGACGTATAATAATGGATTGCAGACCGCGGTTTCACTTGGCGCGATTACCGCCGAGGAAGCCACGCGCAGGACCATCAATTTCACGCCGGGCAACAATGCCGTGGTGATCGTGGATTCATACCTTACAAACCTGTCAACTTTTGGGATACCTTCATACCGCGAGGCTACCGCCCAGGACCTGATCGTCTTGCCGGCGCGTAATTTCATTGGCACCACCGTGGGCGGAAACCCCGCCGCAGTGAATGGGGTATCGGTTCCTTTGGCTGACAACTGGGTATTATCAAAAGACGAGGTTGCCGAGGTCAAGACGGCGACCGACGCTTTCAACGCATCGATCAAATCCATTGCCGACGCTAAGGGGCTTGCTTTTGTTGACGCGAACATGCTGCTGCAGCAACTGGCCTCGACAGGCATCCGCTTTGGGACATTCCACATGTCGGCGTCTTTTGTGACCGGCGGCGCTTTCTCGCTTGACGGGGTCCACCCTTCAGCTAGGGGATATGCACTGATCGCCAACGAATTCCTGAAGGCAATCGAGGAGACTTACGGTGCGAATTTCAACGAAATCAAACCCGAGGATTACCAAATACAATATCCTGCACAGATGTAAAAGAAACCGCCGAAAGGCGGTTTTTTTTTAGCTGTCAACTGAGCTGTCAGCTATCAGCTGTCAGTCGTCAGTCGTCAGCCGTCAG
>SXQR01000006.1 GCA_005792865.1 Flavobacterium sp.
CCACCGAGGCCGTTTTGGGCGGATGCTCGCAAAATCTAGCAAATGGGTCCGCTTTCTCCCGCACCGAGTCGTCCACCGCCGATTGGATCCTGTATTTGTACAGTGTCCCGCTTCCAATCCCCGGGATGAAACCTTCCCAGATTCCCGAACCGTCCCAGCGCACGGCCAGCGGGTGTTCGCCCTGGATCCAGAAATTGAAGTCGCCCACCACCGAGACCGCCTTGGCCGCCGGCGCCCATACTGCAAAGTAAACGCCCTTGGCCCCATTGACCTCCATGAGATGCGCGCCAAGCTTTTCATGAAGTTGGAAGTGTTTCCCCGACCGGAACAGGGAAATGTCAAAATCGGTGAAGCGTGAGTGCGGGGTGACGTTATCCATCTGGCAATTATTTGTTTTTGTCAATCAAGAATCGATAGGCGGGCCAACCCAGGGCTGCGATGGCAAGCACGATCGTCGCGCTCACGGGATCGCCAAAGGCGAATCCAATGAAAAGCGCGACGGTGACGGCCAGGGTCAAATAGGTTGTGAAGGGATAGCCGAAGGCTTTATACGGCCGTGGCAGGTTGGGTTCGGATTTTCGGAGTTTGATGAGCGAGGCGAAGGCGAATCCCGTAACGATGGTCATCATGACCACCGATAAACCGAAGAGCCGTTCAAAATCGCTGACGACAATCAGCACGAAAGCGTAAACGTAGCAGATTCCCAGCGCAAAATATGGCGTGCCACCGCGGTTCACGACGGTTGCACGCTCAATGAAATATCCATCCCTCGCAAGCCCAAAGAGAATCCGCGAGGGAATCATCATGTAGGCATTGAGGATGCTGACCAGGGAAAAGATCGCAACCGCGGTCATCAGTGAGGAACTCCATCCGCCAAAGGCAATATCGGCGGCATTGGCCGCTGCAAGCGGTGCATTTGCAATCGCGCTCACCGGCAGCACGTAAAGGATCGCAGCGTTGATCAGGACATACAGCACGGCAATGGAAGACGCGCCGACAAGATAGGACCTTGGAATGTTTCGGGAAGGGTCCTGGTCTTCCTCGGCAAAGAATGACACTGACATCCAGCCGTCATAAGTGCCCATGATGAGCTGAAGGGATTTGAAAAGGCCGATGAAAAGCGCCCCGCCAACGGCCGCCTGGTTTGTCTTTGCGGCATCGATCATGGGGCCGGCCGCGAAACATCCCACTACCAGTATGGCGAACAGGATCATCTTGACCGCACTGGTAAACTTTTGTATCGCGCTGCCACTTCTGATGCCGGGAAGGTTCAGCAGGGTGAAGACGGTTAGGAAAGTCAGTGAAATCAATATTTCGGAGCCCTTGGCCGCAGGGAACATCAGTACCGTGTACTCGCTCAGCACGATGCAAAAATAGGCCGGTGCGATCGCATTGGTCAAAAAATCGAACCAGCCGTTGATGAAGCCGGCGTAGTCGCCAAATGCCCGCTTGATGTAATTGTACGCCCCGCCCGCCTTGGGGAGCATGGTGGTCAGTTCGGCGTATGAGGATGCCGACAGGATGATGTAGATGCCCATCGCGATCCAGCAGGCCAGGATGAGTCCGGCGTTGGGTAGCATCGCCGCAATGCTTCCGGGCGTGCGCAAAATGCCCACTCCAATTGTGCTGCCCACGACCACGGCTATTCCAAAGGCGACGCCCAGGACTTTTTTCAAGTGATTACCAGGGGCACTTTCCATAGGTTAATTAAAATTGGTTTGCAAACTGAACCTGTCAATACAATGCGAACTTTCGGGCAACGACCAAAATTGGCGATCCACATCGTTTGCAAGCGATTACCAAAATACGCGAAGGCGGGAAAAAACGCCAAAAGATCATCAGGTCTTCTTGCCGTATTCCATGATGCTCGCAATTCCCGTTAGCGGGATGACGGCCCAGCGCGGCCTGCTGTTGAGTTCATAACCGAGTTCGTACACTGCCTTTTCCAACAGGCAGTAGCGCAGCAGGAAGTCGATTTCCTTTCGATAGCCGATATTCAGGTTACCTGCCTGTGCGACTTCCACATAACACTGGAGGAAAACGCCCACAAAATACCGGTAAAGAATCTCGCCGGCCTCAAAGAGTTCTTCCTGTCCATGCGGATATTTGTCCTTGTTGTTGAATAGGGTCGCATAGATCGCATAATGGAAACTCCTGAACATGCCTGCGACGTCCTTAAGCGGGGGTTGCTTGACCTTACGATCCCGGATCGTGCTCTCAGGCTCACCCTCGAAATCCAGGATCACGAAATCCTCCCCGCTTACCAGTACCTGTCCCAGGTGGTAATCGCCGTGGATGCGGATGCGTTCACTCTTCATCCGGGTCCAGTCAAAATCAAGGAACACGTTCCGGATCGCTTTCTTATTGTCAAGGAACGAGGTGGCCAGTTCCAGCGCCAGCCCGTCGAGTTTGTGGAGGTTGTTTTCCAGGATGTTGAGCCTGTTCTGGAACTGATAGGTGAGCCTGTTCTTGAGCCAGACGGTGTAATCGCCGTTATAGGTCGTGGGCGTGAATGCTGTCTGGTAAATGTCGCTGCCCAGTGCGATGTGCATTTCGGCGGTGCGGCGCGCCAGGGTCTGGATGCGCAAAAAGATCGAAAGTCCCGCCCAGTCGATGATCTCGTGCGGCACATCGTTGATGCGGAGCCTTTCAAAAAGGGCCACGGTGGGCAGTTTGGAAGGGTTGATCTTCTTGACCGCCAGGTTCTCGAAAATCCGGTCGCATTCGCCAAGCATATACTGCCAGGCATCGCCCTGGTTGGGCACCAGTTCCTGCATCAGGGCCAGGGTGATGTCTTCCTCGCCCAAGTTGACATTGATGCTGCCCATATAGGCGGGGCTCTGCTTGAAATGGCCCTCGGTCAAAAAGCGGCTGATTTCATAATCCGGATTGGTGGAAATGTAGATCCGACGAAAGACCTTGAGCACGTATTTATCATTGTAGACGATAGAGGTGTTGCTTTGCTCGACGCCCATGAACCGGGAGCTTTTGTAGGCCACGTTGCGAAGCCCCTCCCCATGGTGGAACTTTACCTTCCCCCCTGGCGTACGTTCGTCCGCAAGCATCTTCTCAAACATGAGCCTGCGGAAATCTTCCTGATGAAGCGCATCGACCAGGTATCCGTCCACGCCGTTGAGCGTAACGGCGGCAATGATGGTTTCCGTATCGAGCTCTTCGCGCGCCATGAAGGCAATAG
>SXQR01000007.1 GCA_005792865.1 Flavobacterium sp.
CCTCTCGTCGAGCGCCTTGATCTCCTCGGTGCGCTCATCAGGAATGACGGCCCAGTCCCCGTGGATGCTGCGGCTTCCAAAAGAGTAGGAAGCACCAACCGCCACCGTGTACATACTTCCCGCAAGGTTGTTGCTCGCTTCAGAGTAGGCACCGTCCCAGTTAAAATGCTGGCGTACGTTTGAATTCATCGTAAGGTCCATATGGACACCGATGGCCCTGGTCACGCGGATCTGCGGCTGCATCCCGAACATGACGCCCACGTTCCATTCGTTCTTGCCCTCGTTGGGTCCCATCTGCGGCGCCATATTGGCCACCTGCGCACCTCCGTGGAAAAGAAGCCCGAATCGGCCCGCACGCTCCTCAAATTTGAAGAGGCGGACGGCGTTCACGACTCCCTGCAGGCCCATTCGGATATGTTGCATTTCAAATGGCAAACTTCCCGAACCTTCCTGGTTTTCAAGCCTGTCATAGGCGAAATCCATCTTGACGCCAAATACCGGCCCCAGCATGTAGCGTGCGCCGATGCTGTAGTGGTTCAGGTCAAAGGTGATGTGTTTGTTTGGATTGCTGTAATAGTAACCGGGAGAATAAGGCTTGATCCCTTTGCTTTGCCCGGCATTGACCTCAATTGTCCAGCGGTTGTAGCTGTCCGGGTCACTGTCCATAACGCGATCCTGGATGGAATCATTCATGCGTTCCTGCGCAAATACCCCGCAGGCTGAGGCTAAACAAGATAAAACCAGTAACTTTCTTTTCATAAGATAACGATGGTTAGTGATAAGTAGGGAACTTTCAAGGTGCAAATATAAGGGTTTACGTTTAGAATGTGCAATTTTGCTAACGAAATGGTTAAATTGGACATTGGAAATTAAGGAATATTATCATAAAATAAAATTACGTTGCATAAATCTAACATTTTTTTAACCGTAGATGCGATTATATTTAAAGTTGACAACGAATCGGTGCAGATACTGCTGATCAGGCGCGGACGCGAACCTTATAAAGGGAAATGGGCACTGCCGGGCGGATTTGTCGAGGACGATGAAGACCTGGCGGATGCCGCGGCAAGGGAACTGCTGGAGGAAACGGGAATAAAGGCCGGGCCGATGGAACAGCTGGGCGCCTTTGGCAAACCGGGACGCGACCCGCGCCATAGGACCGTTTCGGTGGTGTTCACAGCGTTTGCCGATGCCGATGCGAAACCGGCGGCCGGGGATGATGCGGACCGTGCGGAATGGTTCGGGCTGGACTGTCTTCCGGAATTGGCTTTCGATCACGCCGAAATCATCGCATCGGCAACAAAAAAATATCAATTATGAGATTCCACACGCGAAAATGGGTCAAGCCCGAGGACCTGAACCCAAACGGGACATTGTTTGGCGGAAAATTGCTGGCGTGGATAGACGAGGAGCTCGCGCTTTATTCGATCATCCAGCTCGGCAACCCGCGCATCGTCACGAAGCACATGTCTGAAATCAACTTCCGCAGTTCGGCGCAACCGGGCGATATCGTGGAGATCGGGATCGACATCGTGCGCTTTGGCAATTCGTCCATCACCCTTAAATGCGAGGTCCGCAATATCATGACGCGCGCCACGATCATCACGATCGACGCGATCACGATGGTATCGCTTGGCGAGAACGGCAAGCCTCAGGCGCACGGGCGCACCGCACCTGTCCCGGTTAACGATTAGGCCGCGCGGAAATATTTGCGTTCGATATAAAAGGTGCCAAACGGAACGATCGAGGCCGCACATACAATGGCGAATTTCTTCCAATCCCAGTTTTGCTCGAATTTGAGCATCGTGGCCAGGATGATGTAGGCAATGAAAAGGACGCCGTGCGCCATGCCGATAGTCTGGACATAGACCGGTTGTCCGAGAAGGTATTTCATCGGCATCGCAAAAAACAACAACAAAAGAAGGGAAAGTCCTTCGAGCAGGGCGGTGGTCTTGAAAATGCGGTTCATTCGTAAAAAATTGAATTTGCGCAAAATTAACCATAACTTCCCATTTCACCCGATAATTAACATGAGCAAGAGGGAACTCAAAAAATACCTGGCGGGCCAAAGCGCCGAACAGTTGCAGGAGCAGGTGGTCAACCTGTACGAAAAATTCAGGGAAGTCAAGGGCTACTTTGACTTTGTGTTCAATCCGCAGGAAGAAAAGCGAGTAGGGGAGGCAAAGGCGAAAATCCTCAATGAATACTTTCCCGTAAAGTCGCGCCGGGCCAGGATGCGCAGGACCGTTGCACAAAAATTTGTCAGGCAGTTCCAGGTGCTGGGCGTCGATCCGTCCCTGGTTGCCGAAGTGATGCTCTTCCATATCGAGACGGCGCAGCGGTACGCGTCGGCAAAGACGATCCGGTACGATTCGTTCTACAAGGGGATGCTCAAGGCGCTCGAGCAGGCGGTGACATATTCGGTCCTGGAAGGCATCCTGTCGCAGACACTCCCCAGAATAACGTCTATTGCGCTGCGCGCCAAAGAGTTGAAGTGGCCAAACGCTAA
>SXQR01000086.1 GCA_005792865.1 Flavobacterium sp.
CCGTCCCAGGAGCAGATTCCCATTTGGCTTGCGGCGGGAGGAACACCGGCTTCGGCGATAAGGGCGGCCACCCTGGGGCTTCCGCTCATGCTGGCCATCATCGGAGGGATGCCGGAGCAGTTTGTTCCCTTCATCAACCTTTACAGGGAGACCGCACGCAAAGAGGGCAATCGGGAACCCCGCTTTGGCGTGAACAACCACATGTTCATCGGGGAGGATTCAAAGCAGGCCGCAAATGACTTTTTCCCGCATTATGCCGCGATGATGGACCGTGTGGGCCGCGACCGCGGATGGGCAAAACTCTCCCGTGAACAATATGATTACCTGCGGACTCCAAAGGCCGCGCTGATGGTGGGCAGCCCGCAGCAGGTGATCGACAAGATTTTGTATGAACACGAACTCTTCGGTTTCACGCGTTTTATGGCGCAGGCGAGCCTGGGGACCACGCCGCACCGGCTGGTCATGAAATCGATTGAACTCTTCGGCACTAAAGTGGTCCCGGAGATCCGCAAGGCAACTTCCCAAATCACTGCATCATGAACAAATACGTCACATTGGTCGATACCCTCAACAGCCTGCGCGAGCAGGGCTATACCCAGGACCTGAATGTCCGCGGCGACTGCCTTGTGTGCGGGTCGTCCGAACCCCTGCCGCCGGAGGATTTCAGGATCGACCAGGTCTTTCGGTTTGAGGGCGCCACCAACCCGGATGACCAGGCCGTGCTTTACGCCATTTCCTCCGAGCGCTTCGGCATCAGGGGCACGCTTGTCAACGGCTACGGGATCTCGGCAGACGATTCGGTCAGTGCCCTGGTCGCACGGTTGCGCACGCACCCCGACCGCAATTGAAGATCCCTCCAAAATTGACATTACAAAAAAGGCTGCAATTGCAGCCTTCTTATTAGATCTTCTCCACCTTCAGGACTTCGATCTCCCTTTCACCATCGGCAAAGGGCCACTTGATCCGGGCGCCTTGCGGATACCCCACGAGCGCGATGCCAATGGGCGTCATGATGGATTCGGTGCGGTGCTTGTGCTTCTGTTTCCCCGGCTGGACAAAGTTGTGCGTCTGCTCCGTGCCGCTGTCCGGGTAGCGCACCGTGACCCTGGAATTGATGTCCACGATGTCGCCGGGAAGTTCATTGCGTCGCACCTGCCGCGCGTTGCGGAGCTCTGTGGTGAGGCGGTCGGCCTGTTCGGGCGTTACTTTTTTCCTCCTGAGCTGGTCCTTGATCAAATCGTAGATACCGGTTGTCAAAATGATAGGCTGTTCCATGATATGCAAAATTGCGGGCAACCGCGATAGTCCCGAACTGTTTTTGCAGCTTCGGGTCGCCCGGTTAAAAATAAATGATTCGGATGGGCCTGCCCGGGACCGGACAGGATCAGGAGACGAACTCCTTGGAACTTTTAAGGAAATTATCATCAAGCACATAGGACATCGCCCAGGGCGCGCCGGTTGGTCGGCCAAAATGTTTGAATAAATTGTCCATGCCTTGATCTTTAAGCAAAGATAGCCCGTAATTTTTTGCTTCGGAAGCCATTTAACAGGTTGCTGGCAATGGTCCCTATTTTGGCAAATGGATGATTCCCGACGCATCGGGCGCGGCGAGAGTGCCGTTGACATAAATCTGCGGCTGGCCCTGCACCAATTGATATGTGAGCGTATCCCGGTCTTCCAAATTCCAGTCCACATAGGTAGCGGCGGATTCGCCCCGGGCCATCTCAATCCAAACGCTATTCACCGGCCCATCGGTCACAAGCACCGGATAGGCGCCCGTGAAGAGTTCGCCCCCATGCCGGTACAGGATCTTGATTTGTTGGAAATTCACTTCGTCGATCAGTGATTGTCCATCGGCATTGACAACGGCAATGTTGGCATTAACGGGTGCCGGTCCGCAGCCGCATTCCCTTTCGGGACTGCAGGAAACCATCATGGCCATCAAGGCAAAGGAGGTAATGATTTTTTTCATGATGGGTCAGGGTATGATGCTCAAAAGGGTAATGATCACGGCGGCCACTATGAGGAAAACGACATGTGAATGGTTATAGATCTTATCATAACGGCGGTAGAAGCCGCGCGGATTGATGAACAGGGTCCCGGATCATATTTGAATAACGTTGGCGGTTGTACGCCCGAAGTTAAGGATATAATTTGAATTCCAGGAGCTTTTGGATATCGGCAACGTTCTCCCGTTGCCTAATCTCGATCCTGATTCCCCTGCCTTCGGCGTATCGGCGGGCACGGGCAAGTTCCCATTTGATGTCCTGGCCAACGCTGCTTTCCATGACGGCGGCAAAGGCACGGTCGCCAAGAACAAAGGCAACCTTAAAATATCCTTCGCGCGGCAATAGGTAAAGGAGGATCCTTTTGCGATATAAAATGCGGTAGCTCCAGCCAAAACTGCCGCCATGTTTCCACTCGCCCCGGACTTCCGGCCGCATTTCGGCGGCGATTGATTCGATGGTGGTCCAGAGCGGGTAGGTTTCGCCCAGGGTTATGGAAAGGGCCGCTTCATCCGGCATTTTTGACTTGTCAGGAAAGATGCTTTTCATTTTCCGGGTGGATTTTGCGTCCCGATGGGTGCCTCCCGGTCCAATAGGTCCTGCAATTGATCGAGCAGGGCGGCCTGGCCGGTATTGATCTTTATCAGCGCCATGGAAATGGTGAAATATTCGGCGCGGTCCACTTCGGGGAATGGCGCCATTTTTCCCGATCGCGGCGGCCATTCCATCGTAAATTCGTTGCTGCGAAATCGGGACAGGTCGGCATCGAATTTTACAGCGAAGCCATGGACCACCTTTCCGGATTTGAGCTTCACGGGCAAAAGGGCAACAAAATCGCCCGAGACCGCAATCCCGGTCTCCTCCTGAAATTCCCGTTTTGCGGCCTGGAGCGCGTCTTCCTGCCCGCCGATCTCTCCCTTGGGTATGGACCAGCTTCCGTGGTCCTTGTTTTTCCAAAACGGTCCGCCGGGATGCACGAGCAGGACCTCGGGCCCGTCATCGGTTTTCCGCCAGGCCAATATTCCGGCACTCTGTTTCAAATTTTGACCTTTAGCGGATATAATTGGGCGAAACGCACTTGAGCCAATAGTCCATGATAATTTTCATGATATCCTGGATATCGGCAAAATGAGTCGGTTTGACAAAAAAGCCCTGTGCCGATTTGGAATATGCTTCCACCACATGGATTTGCTCGGCACTCGTCGAAAAGAAAAGGAAGGGAATGGACTTGAGCCGAAGCTGCTCGTTCTGGTGGATCTTCTCCCGCAGTTCCAGGCCGCTCAACCGCGGCATGTTGATGTCCGAAAAAATGATGAACGGCTCCACTTCCTCCCTGGTCAGGTAATCCAGGGCGTCGTCCCCATCGTTAAAGAACAGGATTTCGTTTTTATAACCCAGAGATTCAAATGCAGCCTGCATCACCTCCTGGTCGTCAAGGTCGTCTTCAATGATCACTACGGGTCCGCTTCGGTTCATGGGTTTGTCAATTAGAGGTTAGGTTTGCGGACATTTTGCGGTCAATCTTCCTGATTTTCCTGGTCTTCAAAAAAATCCCGTGCGCGCTTGAGCCCGGTGGCAATGGCAACACCTTCCTCGGCACCTTCCTCAAGCATTGCATTGGCGATCTCGACCGCCTTGTCCCGGATATGGTCGGGCTGGTTTTTGTAGGAGGGCGGATAATCACCGTTGTACCAGGGCATTGCGATTCGTTTTGAATGGTTTCCCTAATTTACGGATTTATCGGTTGCAAATATGCATGGGCGTAAAAAAACCGGCACGGGGCCGGCTTTCACTATTCGTATTTGTAGTGGAAGGTTCCTTCCGTAACGTTGATGTCAACGGGCGCTGCGGGATTGTCAAGTTCCTGGACGGTCTTGAAGGTGAACGTTCCCTTGACGATCTTGGCGCTGGCATTCACCTCGGTAATGACGATCGTGCCTTCCTTGGTATGTTCGCTGATGTCGTTGGAATTGTCGATCAGGTCTATGAAATGCGATGTTGGCGTATCAAAGGTTTCCTGTGAGACGGTATAGGTACCCACCGCGATATCGGCGCGCTTTAGCCACAAATTGATTTCGGGATTACCCCAGATTCCGCCCTGGCGCCCCTGCAGCAAGACAAAATCCTCGATGGGGTAGTAGCTAAAGATGTTCGTGTTGGAAAATTCGTTGTTGTTGAAAGGGTTGTTGGCCTCGAACACGGTGCCGTTGAGCTTGGCGGTCATCGCAAAGTCCGGCGTGGACGGATTGTTGTTGTTGGAATCGCTGTCGCCGTCAGATGAGCAGCCAATGAAGGTCATGGATAGGGCCATGGCCAGGATCGTAATTTTTTGCATGTTTTTGTTAAAAGTTTTGGCGAATGTAGGGTTTTATACAAACTCTATTACAATCCAGGTAACTTTATTGAAAAAACACCGAACATCTTTAGCCGCACACCGCAATGTATGATGTAGGGCAGGCGCGGTTTTCTACCAGGTCATTGCGCCAATGCCACCGAAATGAGTTTATAGCCGTCATCCGTGCGCAGGAATTCAAAGTGGTCCTCGTGCCCGCCCTGGCCGCCCGGTCGCGGAACCGCAATGGTGAACACCGGAAAGTTCTGCTTGGGTTCGCCGCAATTGTCGAGGTAACGGTCAAATTCGGGGGTGTCAAAAATGAAGGGATTAAGCAAATTTTCAAACAATTTCCGCTCAACCGTATTTTTAGCGAATTCTGAAAGAGATTCGCGCAATCGCATAAAATGTTGTGAAATGAATTTACCGGAATTGACTTTTTTCCAGCCGTTATCCCAGATGGCCAGGGTAGGATGGGAGGACCGCAACAGGCGCTTCTTGGAAAATTTAGGCATAAGGCCGCGAATCCAGCTGTTGAACTCATGTTCAAACCTGATCAGCGAAATGAAAGCGCCGTCGGTTGCCCGAAAGGTTTGATGGTTACCGTTTGTGTCCGGCATGTTGACTTTCCGCAGGGAAAACAGGTCGTACTGGCCGGCGTAGGAAAAATTTTCGATCGCAATTTGACCCAGCGTATCCACCAGAACGAGGCGGCCGCCCTCGAATCGGGGATGTTCGATGTCGGTCGAATCCACCCTGGCATCGATCAGTCCCTGTGCATATCCATTGGTCACGGGCCCCAAATAGTTGTAACGGGCAGGAACCGCGACTTTTCCGTGCCGGTTGAACAGGCCGATCAATCCGTTGCGGGGATCTCGGAATCGGATATGGCCCTCGCTCTCGCAGTCGAGCATGGCTTCCTGCATATAGATGCTGTCCCGCCCAAATGTCTTTCCCTGACGGGTGATGTGGAACTTTTGATATCCTTTGGGCGTTTCCTCGATCACGGCGGCAATGTGCTCAACTCTCCTTGCGGGATGGATGGAGCCGGCAAAACGCGGTTCGAAAACAACAGATCCATTGCTTTCACGGTAGCCGGTCAGGGTGGAATCGGCATTGTAAAAAGCGTGCATCGGCTCCTGCGCACTCGCGCCGCAAAGCCAGAACAAAAGGGATATTGAAAAGGCCTTGTCCATTACCAATATCCCGGATTCTTACTCTTTTACCAGTTTATGCGTCAGCATTCCCTTTGAGGTCTTGATCTTCATCAGGTAAACCCCGGCATTGAGGCCGCTGAGCTCGATGGCGCCGTTGCCGGTGCCCGCGATCGTTTTTGAGGCGATCTTCTTGCCGATCATATCGTAAACCGAAATCTCCTCGATGGGATCGCTGCTCAAGACCTGGACGACATTCCTGAACGGGTTCGGGAAAACCTGGTAGGTCGTGACGTTCTGGTGCGGCGCGGACAGTTCCAGCTCGGTGCCCTTGAGCGTGATGTTGTCAAAGCGGTTGTTGCCGTTTTCGGCCGTCGTGTTGCCTTCAAATTCGATCCTGATCTTGAAATTGCCATTGTTGTTCACGGCATCCAGGGTACTGAAATCCAGGTCCACGACACTGTATTCGGTCCCGACATCAAAAGAGGTCTGCATCATGCCGCCCTGCACAAATGTACTGCCGTCCACGCTGTAGGAAATTTGGTTGGTCAATTGCCCCGAATTGGTGCGCTGCACCGCATACGCAAACTTGATATCCTTGTAGCCGGTGGTGGGAAGGTCAAAGACCAGCGTGCGCCCGTCAGACGGGTTCCTCACCCTGGCGGCATTGCCGGTACCCTGGTCCTGGTGGAGGTTCAAGAGCGATCCGGTATCGGTGGCATCAATGTCGCGCGGGCCGTCACCGGTGTAGGTCATCATCGGCTCGGCCGGAGGGATCAGGTTGTAATCGGCCGCGATTTCGGTCACGTCAACCGGTGTTTCAAGGTTGTTGAAATGCCAGTAATAGATCACCTCGTCAGGGATGTTCACCAATTCGTCATAATGCGCCGTGACCGTTGTGGCCTGCGAGATCTGCAGGACGATGTCCGGGCTTTCGGCATCGGGCTGGATGACAGCACCATCCACGACCCAGTGGCTGAATTCATATCCTGGGTTGGCCTCGGCCTTCAGCAAGGTCTCGATATTTCCAAAAATGGAGGCGGTGAAGGGGAAGTTGGCGATCCATTCCGAATTCATCTTGATTTTCCCCGAACCCACGGGCTCTACCTGCAAGGTTGTGGCATAAGGCCCCGAAAGGTCGTAGCAATTCACCATGCCGGTGCTGATGGTCTGCGAACAGCGTTGCAAAAGGAAGTTGCGGGCCGCCGCGACATTCGCCTGCCAGGTGTCCATGCTGCCGCCCCAACGCTGGATCTGCCGTGGCATTTCGGGTGCGATCACGGCCACGATGCTGTCAAATACGGCGGTTGCGTTCTCGCATGAAAGGTGCGTGTTGAGCAAATCCGCATAACGCGTGATGTATTTTTGCCTCGCGATCGGGCTTTCGTCAATGAGTTTCTTGATGGTCTGCGTATGCCCGACACCCACCACAAGGTCCTCGACCTGGCACGGTTCGGCATTGGCGGACGTATCGGGCACGCCGGTATAGTTCACGTAGTGGCCCAAAATGCCGTCCATGTCCCAAAGCGCATAGCGCCACTTGAGTGCACCGCCTTCCGGGTCAAGACCGCGCCACCAAGAGGTGTTCCAGTTGAGCCAGTCGCGGTTGACCAGATAAGAGTTGAGCACGAAATAATCCACGAGGCTGTCGATGTTGAGCTGGCTCTCCACATAATTGTAGTTGGCCTCTATTGACATGTCATTGTCCTGGACATAATCGAGCAGGTCCTGCCACGCATCAATTGCGGGCTGGTTCCCAAATTCGGCTTCTGTCGATCCCCAGGTCTTGATGTACTGGAGGTAAACGTCGCTGTCCCGATAGATGTAATCCTGCTGGTAGTAATGATCGGTGTACTGGTTGTCATCGACCTTTTCGCGGATGTCGTAGATGCCCCAATATTGCCCGTTGACAAAAAGGTTCACGTAGGTTCCGCTGCGTTCGTCGAGTTCAAGCCCTGCCTGGTGCGAAAGGGTCTGTGCAAAAAGGTCCCTGAAATGCCCGCCGCCGCTTTGGTGCGGATAATTGTCGCTGCCGGCGGCCTTCATGATGAGCCTTCTGAAATTCTCGCGGCCGGTGGTATTGAAAAATTGGTGTTCGAGTCGACGTTTGTACCAGTGGTCGTCGCGGGAGATGAAATCGACGCCGCGCTGCGCGTAGGCCCAGGAATCGTTTCCGTGCTGGTCAAAATCGCCCATGTTCTCGTCGATGAGCGTGCCGTCGTTTTCAAAATACTCGACATATCCGATGGGCTCCAGGCCACCGTTTCCGTTGAAGAGCTGCAAAAGGTCCGGATCGCCCGAAAGCGAAAACACCGGCAGGGTGGAATTGTCATTGATGAAGTAGGTGTTGGTCTCGATAAAACCCGGGAGCACGTTTGCCTGCGTACTGAAGCACCTCGCGCGGATCACCGTGGATTGCGTCACCGAAATCGGACCGGTGTAGAGCGTTGAGGTGGCCGTAGGCGTGGAGCCGTTGGTGGTGTAACGGATCTGCTCGTTTGCACCGGTTGTGGTCAGGGTCACCGATACGGCGCCGGGATACTTGCCGGCGGGAATGCTGAAGCCGGGTTTGGTCGCGTAGGCCGTAAATCCACCGGTATTGGACGTTCCTGGCGTCGGGGTCGTGAAAATGCTCCAGGTGGAACCGCCGTTGGTTGTCCTGCCGTAGGAATGGTTGGTCTGGGTCACGTACATCTCATGCGATTCCATGATGTTTCCGTCCGGATCCGCAAGGACCACTTCGTCGGGCTTGAGCTGGCTGAGGTCGAAATCGGCGTGCAGCACCGTTCCCGAGGCAATGTCGCGGTTGGAACAAAATACCAGCACGCGGCTGTTTGGTGGAATGACCCCGCTCTCGATCTGCCACTTGGTGGGATTGTCACTGTCGTTGCTCAGGTGGTAACCCGCCAGGTTGAAGTAGGAATCCGGGCTGGCGTTGTATAGTTCGATCCAGTCCTCGTTGCGGCCAAAACCGTCATTGAAATTGCGGTTGGACGCCGAGTATTCATTGATGACCAGGGGACCGTCGCCGTATTCTATGGAACCGTAGGTGACGATGGCCGTCCGCCTGTTGACAAAATTGAAGGTCGCATTGCAACCCGATCCGCCCCAGTTCCTTCCAATGTGGAACGTAAAGGTGACCTGGCCCGTTGAGACCACGTTTCCGATCGCGCTGCCGGTGATGTTATAGGTAAGGAGTCCGTCGGTATTGCCGGTGCCGTTCTGGACCGGGGTCTGCCCGTTTGGACCCGCGACGTAGCTCCGCTGGTCCGACATCCAGGCGCCTGAACCCGCCACGGCCACGAAGTCATAGCTGAGGTCGGTGGTGAGGACCGTTTCGCCCGCCGGGACGTTGACCTGCAGCGGCGCGGCCTGGTAACTGGGGGTGAAGCATGAATTGATCACATCGGTATTGTTGAGCGTCACGACCGGATCGATCGCGATGGGGAAAACCCTTTCTGGCGACTGCAGCCAGGCACCGTCCACGATGATCTGCAGGCTGTAGCGGCCATCGGCAGCCCTGATCAGTTCATAGGATGCGGCAAGAGGTTCCGGGCGTGTGCCCCGCGGCCCGATATGGCTGTCGGTAACCACCGCC
>SXQR01000087.1 GCA_005792865.1 Flavobacterium sp.
AAATCTTAAATTTGTACATTTCGGCATCGTTAAAATGCACGAAATAACGATAAAGTAACATTGAAAAGGACAAAGTCCTCCCAACGATATTGTAAAATGAGCCTTTATCCCCGCCAGCCCTCCCGGTCCAGGCTTCGGTATTGGATGGCTTCGGCGATGTGCTCGGGATCGATATTTTCGCTACCGTGAAGATCGGCAATTGTGCGCGCCACCTTGAGAATCCGGTCGTATGCACGCGCAGAAAAACCTAACTTATCCATGGCCGCGCGGAGCAATTGCAGGGATGTACCGCCGAGTTTGCAGTGTGCGGCAATCTCACGGCTGGTCATCTGGGCGTTGTAATTAATTCGCTCGCATTCTTCAAATCGCAATGCCTGGAGGGCCCGGGCCCGCGAAACGCGATCGCGGATCTCCCGGCTGCTTTCGGATTTGCGGGTCTCGCTGAGTTTTTCAAAAGGTACGGGCGTCACTTCAATATGGATATCGATCCGGTCCAAGAGCGGACCTGATATGCGTCCCATGTACCGCTGCATTTCGCTGCTCCCTCCGGCTCCGCTCTCCAGGAAGTGACCCGCCGGGCTGGGATTCATGCTGGCCACGAGCATGAACGATGAAGGATAGGTAACCGTGAATTTCGCCCTGGAGATCGTCACCTCGCGGTCCTCGAGCGGCTGACGCAGTACCTCCAGGACGTCCCGCCTGAATTCCGGTAATTCGTCAAGGAACAGCACGCCATTGTGTGCCATCGATATCTCTCCCGGCTGAGGATAGCTGCCTCCGCCAACCAAGGCTACATTGGAAACCGTATGGTGCGGGCTGCGGAACGGACGCCGAACCATCAATCCGCCGCCGCGAAGCTTTCCCGCGACGCTGTGTATCTTGGTGGTCTCGAGGGCTTCGGCTGCGGTCATGGGCGGAAGTATGCCCGCAAGCCTTTTCGCGAGCATGGTCTTCCCCGATCCCGGCGGCCCGATCATGATGATGTTGTGCCCGCCTGCAGCTGCGATCTCCATGCAGCGCTTGATGCTCTCCTGTCCCTTCACGTCACTGAAATCAAGTGCGGGCTCACTTTGGCCGGTATCGGATGTTACCTCGCACACAGCAGGTGTTACGGCCTCGCCCCCAAAGTGTGCCGTGATTTCCGAGAGCCGTTTTATTCCAAATACTGCCAAGC
Source organism: Flavobacterium sp. (assembly GCA_005792865.1). Classification (GTDB taxonomy): domain Bacteria; phylum Bacteroidota; class Bacteroidia; order Flavobacteriales; family Flavobacteriaceae; genus Flavobacterium. Next base: position 1,175 of record SXQR01000087.1, read on the forward strand.
CGTCCACCACGGCCGCCTCTGCCGCATTCTGCATCGGCAGGAAGAAACCCAGAAATCCTTCGTCCCGTGCCTGTATCGCGATGGGCAGCGCCCCACGGATCGGCTGGAGCTGTCCATCCAAAGAAAGTTCGCCCATGATCAGGTAGCGCCCAATATCCGGTGCCTCGATCTGGCCCGACGCTACCAGGATTCCCATCGCGATTGTCAGGTCAAATGCCGAACCTTCCTTTCGCATGTCGGCCGGTGCCATGTTGATCGTGATCTTGCGACCGGGCATGGAAAATTGATTGTTCTTGAGCGCGGCCGCTATCCTGAAGCAACTCTCCTTTATTGCGCTGTCCGGCAAACCCACCAAATGGTAACCAATACCGGTGTCCATATTAACCTCGATCGTGATGGTGGTGGCCTCCACTCCCGCGACCGCGCCGCCGTAAACTTTTGTCAACATCTGTTTTTATCGGCAAATTAGCCGTGATGCGGGCTTCGGGATTATGGTTTTTCCGCCTAAATTTGTAAGTAAAAAAAATCATGGGACTTTTCAATACCATCCTGGGAAATGCTTCGGAGGTCAACATTGGCCAGATCAACAAGGAATTCGAACCGATCCTCATCGATGGCGAGCACATCGAAAAAGCGTTCAAGCTTATCCGCGACATGTTCATCTTTACCAACAAACGGCTGATTCTTGTTGAAAAACAGCTCGTCGGTACAAAGGCAGACTATCTTTCAATCCCCTACGGCAATGTGATCAAGTTTTCAAAGGAGAGCGCAGGCATCCTAGACCTGGACGCCGAACTCAAGATCTGGATCAAGGACGAGGCCGAACCGATCAAGAAGCAATTTGGCAAGGGCGGCAACAACATCAATGAAGTGTACCGCATCCTGGGCACGCACATCCTGAAATAAAAAAACCTCCGTAAAAACGAAGGTTCATCACTGTTTCTTTCGGGGTTATTCCAATGAAAAGGCAACCGTCACGTTGGCCGTGATGTTGATTTCGCCTATGGCGAGTGTCTCGCGCGGCGCGGCAGCACCATCGGCACTTTTTTCCATCGCCATCGCGTACATGGGCTGCGGATAGTAGACCTGTGAATTATCGGCGATCATGATCGCCTTTCCGGCCTTCTGTCCCAACACGGCCACATAGTCCTCGGCTTTTGCCTTCGCGTTGCGCATCGCTGCCTTGCGGGCTTCGCTTTCATGCTGTTCCATTTTGCTGGAGCGGAATTCGACGTTGGAGATCCGGTTGATGCCCGCATCCACGAGGTTTTCCATCAACTGGTCATATTGGGAGAGGTCGCGCAACAGGATGTCGATGGTTTGCGTTGCGGCATAGCTGTACTTTTTCTTTTCGTAATCGTAAATCGGGTTCAGGGCGACGCGACGCGTTTGGACATCTTCCTTGGCGAGCTTTGAATTGCGGATGGCGCGCACCACCT